>JAOZQV010000381.1 GCA_029932035.1 Deltaproteobacteria bacterium
TTAGATCTTCTGCCGTAATAACTCCCGGCAGAAAAATTAACAAAGCCGTAATTACCCACCTGCCAATAGACAGCGACCGTTGCCAGGACAAGGAAGAGGCAGACCAAAACATCGCTACGTATCTTGAGATTAGCCATTATGAATAAATCCTTAATGAAACATATTTGACAAACTCGTAAAAAATCGGAAAGCACTCGTTGTCGTCATTCCCGCGAAAGCAGGAATCCAGTAAAATCAATCAGTTCTGGACTCCCGCTCCCCGATCAGGTCGAGGACAAGCTTCGCGGTGTGACGGTCTTGGAGCCTTTTACGAGATCATCAACTTTAGGCACTCCACACTTTAGGCACTCCAAACGAAAGGTTATTAGATGATTCCGACCATTGAATGGGACGGCGACCAGGTCAGAATGGTTGATCAGAGGAAACTTCCTTCTGAGATCGAGTGGTACATCTGCAGGGGATATAGAGACGTCATCAAGGCCATTGAAAAAATGGTGATCCGGGGAGCCCCTGCCATTGGGGTGGCAGCCGCCATGGGGCTGGCCTTGGGGGCCAGGTCTATCAGGACCAAGAAGACCGCCGCTTTCAAAGTCAGGTTTAAGGAGATTGGTGAGGAGATGCTCCATGCCCGCCCAACTGCCGTAAATCTCAGATGGGCAGTTGAAAGGATGATCGGGTTGGTGGAGGAGATGCCAGGCCATCCTGCAGACGAAATCAAGACTTCCCTGAGGCAGGAATCTGAAAAGATCTTAGCTGAAGATATCGAGATCAATCGAAAAATGGGGATGAATGGTCAGGGCCTTATACCGGAAGGTGCAACCATATTGACCCACTGTAACGCAGGATCCTTGGCCACCGGAGGGTATGGGACCGCCTTAGGCGTAATTCGTGCAGCCCATGAGAGGGGAAAGAAGATTCAGGTTATTGCCGATGAGACCAGGCCTTGGCTCCAGGGTCTCCGATTGACCGCCTTTGAACTGATGGAGGATGGGATACCTGTCTCCGTGATTGCTGATAATGCGGCAGGTTCTTTAATGAGACAGAAAAGGATTGATCTGGTAATTACCGGGGCCGATAGGATTGCGGCAAACGGTGATGTAGCAAACAAGATAGGCACCTACCAGGTGGCCGTATTGGCTAAAACGAACAAGATTCCTTTTTACGTGGCGGCGCCCTTATCTACCATAGACCCCACCATCAAGACCGGAGAGATGATCCCGGTGGAGCAAAGAGGGCCGGAAGAGATTTCCCGGTTTGGCAAGCTGGAATTGGGGCCTCCAGGGGTTCAGGCGCTGAATCCGGCCTTTGATATCACTCCTGCCAAATACGTTTCCGCCATCATTACGGAGAAGGGTGTGATCAAGTCACCTTTCAGAACGGGGATCAGGGATCTTTTAAGGAGTTCATAGCCTTAAAACCTTTGCACCCCTGATTTTACGTTCCTTAAGTTCCACCAATGCCCTGTTCGCCTCCTCCAATCCGAACTCCTGAACCTCAGGTCTTATGGGAATCCGGGATGCAAGCTCCAAGAATTCGCTGACATCTCTTCTGGCAACATTAGCCACACTCTTGATCTCCTTTTCGAGCCAGAGATGGCCGGGGTAGTCCAATCGCAGGAGATATTCTCTGTCGATGTCCTCTTTACGAATGGCATTAATTACCAGCCTTCCGCCGCTTCTCAGATTTTTCAAGGCTTCAACCACCGGTTTCCATACAGGTGTGGTGTCTATTATGCAATCCAGTTTCGCAGGGGAGGACTCTTCCGTGCGGCCCGCCCAGACAGCCCCCAATTCTTTTGCAAAGGCCCTCTCTTTTTCACTCCTTGCAAACACAAACACTTCTGACTTCGGGTATTTGTATTTCACCATCTTGAGCACGAGGTGGGCAGAGGCGCCGAATCCGGTTAGCCCCAACCTTTGTCTGTCTTTCATATTGGTCAATCTCATAGAGCGGTAGCCTATTGCTCCTGCACATAAGAGGGGCGCTGCTTCGGAATCTGAAAAATTGTCAGGAATCGTATAGGCAAAATCCTCCAAGACGGTAATATATTCTGCATATCCGCCGTTGGCATCCCTCCCGGTTGCCTTGAATCCCTCGCACAAATTTTCATCCCCCCTAATGCAAAACTCGCACTTCCCGCAGGCAGAATAGATCCAGCCGATTCCGACCCTGTCTCCCGACCTTAATCTGCCTGCGCCTTCCCCCGTTTCTATTACCTTTCCAACAACCTGATGTCCAAGGACCATCGGGAACCGGGGTGGCGGGGTCCTTCCCTCAATCTCATCCAACTCGGTATGACAAACCCCGCAGGCTGAAATCCGAACTAAGATTTCCCCCTCTCCGGGAACAGGATTGGGCAAATCAACCATTTGAAGAGGCTCTCTGTTTTCTGCAAAGCTGGAGATTTCATTCAATACCATTGCCTTCATGATGGTCATTCCTCCTTCAGCAAACGTTTTTCGAAACTCTCAATCTGACTCTCCAGGCCAACCGCCTGGTCCACAGGCAATACGAAAGCGATACCAGTGCCCGGCTTTTCGAAATGTCCGGCCTCATATATCGCGTTCATGACCCGATCGACGAGGTGTTCCTCTAAAAGAAACAGTACAGAATCTGTCTGCGCCTCTAAAGTCAGGCCAAAAAAGGTCTTTGCCTCATGAATGCCCGTGCCCCGGGAAGGAATAATAGTGGCGCCGGTGGCGCCGGCCTCCTTTGCCGCGTCCACGATACTATCTGTCACATCAGTCTTCACTGTCGCTATGATTAATTTAAATCGCATGTTATCTCTCCCTTCTGGACTTGAAGCGTTGTCTGGCCCACCATTGACCAATCTGAACATAAGCCATCACTGTAATAATTGGAAAAAGGCTCGCAAAGGCAATCAAGCCGAACCCGTCAAGGGCCGGGTTGCTGCCCGGGATGGTTGCAGAAAGCCCTAATCCTAAGGCCGCCACTATTGGGACTGTCACAGTGGACGTGGTCACACCACCGGAATCATAGGCAAGGGGAATAATCGTTTTTGGCGCAAAGATGGTCTGCACTATTACTATCAGGTATCCTGCTGCGATATACAGGAAGAGGGGCGTCCCGGTGATGATCCGGAATGTCCCTAATGCTATACCGACCGCCACCCCAAGGGCCACCACAAGCCTTAACCCCCGTTGACTGATGGTGCCGCCCGAAACCTGATTTGCTTTATATGCAACAGCAATGAGCGCGGGTTCTGCAATGGTGGTGGCAAAACCGATCAATGCGGCAAACAGATAGATCCAGCCGTAAGCCCACCACTCCGGATCTTTAGGCGCTGTCTCTCTTCCAAAAACAAACTCCGGGGCTGAGAGTTGCTTTGCCATGATCTCGCCGAGGGGAAAAAGGGCCTTATCTAATCCAACGAGAAACAATGTGAGCCCTATCAGTACACACACGAAGCCCACAATTACCTGGCGCAAGTGGGGGATGGGCTGGCGCAGTATAATGTACTGGAAACCCACTATAAGCGCCAGAACCGGAAAAACATCCCTGCAAGTGGTAACAAATGTTTGTGATATTTCAAGCAGCATATCCATCTACCAGGCAATTTTAATGCCGAAAACTATCATACCAAAGCCCAACACAAAAATCATGGGAAACAGCGACGCAAGGGCAATCATGCCAAAGCCGTCCACCATGGGGTTAC
>JAOZQV010000382.1 GCA_029932035.1 Deltaproteobacteria bacterium
ACCTCATACGGGATCTTTGGCCCCTGGTCAAATGGCATATCCCAGGTGGTTTATGAAGGTGGGTTTCGAGCGAGCAATTGGTATAAGGTGATCGAGAAGTACAGGGTGACTGTTTGGTATTCGGCACCTACCGCTATCAGGATGCTGATGAAGGCCGGTGAAAAGGTGGTGGAAAAGTATGATTTGAGGAGTCTGAGATACCTATGCAGTGTAGGCGAACCGCTGAATCCTGAAGCCATTCTGTGGGGAAACAAGGTGTTTGGACTTCCCTTCCACGATAACTGGTGGCAGACAGAGACAGGGTGTATCCAGATTGCCAACTATCCGGTACAGGACATTCGCCCCGGTTCCATGGGAAGGCCTTTTCCAGGGGTAACGGCTACCATCCTCGATGACAACTGTGAGAAGGAACTCCCTCCAGGGAAAGAGGGACATCTCGCCCTAAAGGCTGGTTGGCCTTCCATGTTCAGGACCTTCTGGAACAAGCAGAAGCTTTACGATTCAAAATTCCGGAACGGGTGGTATATCACCGGCGACCGGGCAACCATGGATGCGGATGGATATTTCTGGTTCGTGGGAAGGGCCGACGATGTGATCAACACGGCGGGGCATCTTGTAGGTCCCTTTGAGGTGGAGAGCGCCCTTGTAGAACATCCGGCCGTGGCGGAAGCAGGCGTTATTGGTGTGCCTGATCCTCTCGCTATGGAGGTGGTCAAGGCCTTTGTCTCCCTCAAGGACGGGTACGAACCATCTGACGAACTCAAGAGAGACATCAAGAAGTTTGCCAGGAAAAAACTCCATTCCGTGGCCTGTCCCCGAAAGATAGACTTCCTTCCCGGACTCCCCAAGACAAAGAGTGGAAAAATCATGAGGAGGCTCTTGAAGGCAAGGGAACTGGGTCTTCCGGAGGGAGATACCTCCACCCTTGAAGAATAGCGAGCCCTAAACCACTGTCAACATGGCGTAGCAAATTGAGAAACGCCCGCTTTCGGGAACGATAAGAAAAAGCCTCTGCCCTTTTTCCAACCTGTCGGAATGAAATAACTCCTCTAACATGATGTATATGGATGCTGCGCCCGTATTGCCCTTTTCTTCCAGGTTTATAAACCAGCGCTCATAGGGAATTCTAAAACCAAGGGCCTTCATGTGGTCGTATAGTTTCTGGCGAAAGTAGTTTGATGACATGTGGGGCAGGAGCCAGTCTATCTCCTCCGGTCTGGTGGGATGTTTTGCAAGGGCAATGGGAAGCGCCTTGTCCACAAGGGTTTGCATAATGTGGTCGTTTAAAAGCTTCAGGTCCTGTCTTATGGCCAAAGAGTCCTTCTTAATGGCGTCAAGCGGCGAGTCCATCTGTCTCCAGCCGGTTATACTTCCGTCCCCATTTTTTTCGGCTCCCGCATACATGCAGGCGGGGAGCATGTTTGCAAAAGAGAGTGTCTCCATCCAGTCTAATTTCAGGTTTGGACCGTTTTTTCGTGGAGAAGACGCTATGAACAGGGCCCCGGCCCCGTCGGAGAGCATCCACCTCAGAAAATCCGCTTCAAAGGGAATTATTTCTCTTGAATCCCTCCCCTTCGAGTTTTTTCCCGCCACGTTGTAAAACCCTGCCCGCAAAAAGGATGTGGGCAGTTCCGAGCCTGTGGCAACCGCGTTTTGGCTCATTCCCGAGGCTACGTTCATAAGAGCGTACTTCATGGCGCTTATCCCGGAAAGGCATATGCCGATGGTGGAGATAGCTTCACAGGGAGGGTTACCCAAAAGGCCATGAACCATGCTTGCGTGCCCCGGCATTAACTGGTCAGGCGTGCTGGTGCCGCAGACGAGGCTCTCAATGTGATTTATGGAAAATTCCGGATAGGGTCTAAGCAGTCTCACCGCCTCCGCCGTCATCTCGGCGTTTGAATGTGTGAAATTCCCTGTTGCCGGGTCAATGGCATAATAGCGCTGTTTAATCCCGTTTGAGCGAAGGATCACCCTTCGGGTCTTTGAGGGAACCTCGCCAACCATTCCCAGGACCTCTTCCATGGTATCGTTATCCACGGGATCGTTGGGAAGAAATGCGCTTACATCCTGTATGTATGCCTCCATGTTAGTCTACCTATACCTTACCATTTGCGTGAAACGAAGAAATCATCCGGGAGAAACGGGAGTAGAACTCCTCCTCATCCATTTTGGTGGGCACTACGGCGTTTGTCAGGGTATAATAATCGAGATCGGTGATAAAAATCTCATTTTTCATTATCCCATAAATATCAGTCCCGGGAAGGGGGGTAAGGACCGTGAGCATGGGAAGGTCCACGGAGTTTTCCCGAATAAAATCCTCTAAGGCATTAAAATCATCCGGTGTATAGTCATGGCTCACGATGAAGTCGCCCACGACGGTGAGACCAATATCATGAAAAAGTCTTATGGCCTCCCGGTTCCTTTCCACAGTGCACTGTTTTTGCATCTGATCCAGTCGAGCGTTGCTCACCTCTTCAAAGCCTACAATCACTGTCCTTAAACCGATCTCCTTCCACATGGAAAAGAGCTCCGGGTTCGCGATAACGCTGTCTGCCCGGGCATCCGCAGCAAAAGCCTTGGCTATGCCGGATTTCTGTATGGCCTTGCAAAGTGCCATGGAGCCTTTGGGATTGCCGAATGAGTTTGCATCAACCAGACGGATTACCGGCACATCCGGCAGAAGCGAGATGTCTCTGACAACCGCATCTGCCGAGTGGGTCAGATAACGATGCCCGGTAAGGCTGCCAACGGAGCAAAATGAACAGCTATAGGGGCACCCAAAGGCCGTGCACACGAAACCCACGGTAAGCCCTAAGGTGGGTAAAATATAACTGTCCCTATATCCTGCCACAAGCCCGTAATCCGGGGCCACGTGGTCCAGCAGATCTTCCCTGCTATATTCGCGCTTTTTAAAACTTATCGGTTTTTCGTGGCAGATCTTTGCCACTCCTGGTATTGAGGCGCTGTCTTGGCCCTTTTCCAGGGCGCGGACAAGTTTTTGGAAGCTTTTTTTGCCGAGCCCCGCCACCACGTAGTCAACAGCACCGTAAACGTTGAAAAATCCCGGATCGCTGGATGCATGCACACCGCCAACGGCCACCACGGCCCCGCAAATCTCCTTTGTCCGGCGGGCAAGCTCCAAGACCGTATTGGCCTCGCAGGTGACGGCTGTGAACCCCACCATATCAGGCGCGAAATCCGAGAGGGCCTTGTCAAAGGTGCGGGTGTCGGCCTTTAGATCCAGGATGGATACGTCGTGGTCTCTCAGGTTTCCGGCCAAAACTTCAAGACAGAGCGGTTCTCCCCTGAAAATCTGTTTAATGGATTCGATTCCGAAGCGCTCTTCCGGGATGCTCCGGCCGCAATTAGGCGGGTTTATTAGAAGGATTCTCATGCCTTAGATTCAGATTATTTTCTTAATCATAATCATAATCTTACTCATAATCAAATATCTCCCAAGCTGACAGTAAAAGAGTATGATTAAGATTACGAGTATGATTATGAACGTATTGTCGAGTACTTAGGGCAAGTCGCCGATTCTGAACATAGAGGAAACATTAACCTTTACCTCTGAGCGCAGTCGAAGATCCCGCCGGGTGGACAACCTGTGCACGCCTACGGAAATAGGAATGAGAAATCATTCCGGCTCTATTGTCAAGCACAAA
>JAOZQV010000383.1:0-393 GCA_029932035.1 Deltaproteobacteria bacterium
TTCTCAGAATCGGTGAGTTCAATTTCAATAATCTCTTCCACACCGTTTTCTCCAAGTTTGACCGGCACCCCAATAAAGAGATCATTTATGCCGTACTCCCCATTCAAGCAGACAGCGCATGGAAGGATCTTCTTCTTGTCCTTGAGGATCGCTTCGGCCATCTCAACGGCTGCGGATGCGGGTGCGTAGTAGGCGCTCCCGGTTTTGAGAAGACCCACGATCTCCGCGCCACCAGTTCTTGTCCTTTCCACAAGGGCATCTATCCTATCCTGAGACATCAGTTCCGTTATCGGAATACCGGCCACTGTAGAGTACCGGGGAAGGGGAACCATGGTGTCTCCATGGCCTCCCAATACAAAGGCATGGGTGTTTTCCACCGACACATTTAATTCC
>JAOZQV010000383.1:403-3639 GCA_029932035.1 Deltaproteobacteria bacterium
GGCACGGAAACGGGCCGAATCCAAAACGCCGGCCATCCCAATGACCCTGTTCTTTGGGAATCCGCTGACCTCATAGGCCACATGGCACATCGCATCCAAGGGGTTGCTCACAATAATCAAGGTCGCATCCGGGGCAACTGCTGCAACTTCCTTTGTCACAGAGCCCATGATCCCAACATTGGTCGACAGGAGGTCATCCCGGCTCATCCCCGGCTTCCTGGGGATCCCTGCCGTGATTATAATAATATCCGAGTCTTTGGCCTGGCTATAGTCTCCGGTGGCGCCGACGATCTTTGCGTCATGTTTCTCAATGGGCGCCGCCTCAGTCAAATCAAGGGCCTTTCCTGCAGGCACCCCTTCAAGGACGTCGATCAGGACTACATCGGCTAATTCCTTTTCTGCGAGGCGCATGGCAGCGGTGGCTCCAACATTCCCGGCTCCAATTACAGTTGCTTTTTTTCTCATCTTAATGCTCCTTTCCATTTTGTTGAGTTTGGTAGATAAAGTGTTGATTGTCTTTTAAAACCCAAAACCAGCCACAGACCCACACAGACAGACACAGACAAAGACCTACAGAAAAGGCGATTGCTTTGAATTCATAGATTCGCAACCCCACTTTATCCGAATCAGATAAGTGTAGAGTACCCACTGTAAAAGTCAAGATTTTATTCTGCCCTCTCGTTTCTACACAGAGAGTGGCAACGAGAAAATCCAATATTGACTTCTTGAAAGATGCAGACCTTTTTGTTTTCGAGCAATTCCCTTAAAAAACGATTTTGTTTTAGGGGCTAAAATGTTATGAAGCAACAGGATGCGAGATGTAAGACCCATGATGTAGGGTGCGGCGCTCATTCATTTCCTTGCCATGTGCCTTACGCCATGCGCCTTGATCTAATCAGTATTAAAGAAATTTTGCTTAAGGAGGTAGGTCTATGGCACTTGATGAACTTCTCCCAAAAGCGCTCAAACTATATCCTCAAAAAGAGGCGGTGGTCTGTGGCACAATAAGAATGGACTATCGCGGTTTTGCCGGGAGGGTCTGGAGACTTTCCCAGGGCCTGATCAGCCTGGGCCTTAAGAGGAACGACAGAGTTGCAATCATCCATGAGAACTCTCACGAATTTCTCGAGGCGTACTTTGCAGCGGCCCACCTCGGGGCAATTCTGGTCCCGCTTAACTTCAGACTCTCGGCAAAAGAGCTTTCAATGATCCTCAACGACAGCGGATCTCGTATACTCATTTCTCAGGGCGCCTTCCGTGACAAGGTTAATGATATCCCCCAGTCAGTTCCCACAATTGAGAAGGTGATCTGGACTCAGGCGGACTTTGAGCCATCGGCGTCGAAAGAGATGAGCTATGAATCGCTTTTATCAGGCCAGACAGCGGAACCACCATCCTGTCAGGCAATCAAGGACGATAATGTGGCCCAGCTATACTATACCAGTGGAACCACGGGTCGGCCCAAGGGCGTGATGCTGACCCACAAGAATGTGAAGAGCCATGCCCTGGGCACCATAGCCGAACTCCAGCTCACTGACAGTGATCAATGGTTCCATGTGGCCCCGCTCTTTCATCTCGCCGATGCGTGGGCCACATTTGCCATCACCTGGGTAGGCGGCAAACACGTGATTTTACCCTCATTTGACGCCCTTGAAGTGATGAAACTCATTCAGTATGAAAAAATCACCATTTCAAACCTTATTCCCACCATGCTTAATATGATTGTGAACCACCCTGATGTAGGGGGTTTTGATTATTCCAGCCTGCGTGTCCTGTTAAGCGGGGGCGCGCCCATAGCCCCTGAGACAGTCAGGAAGATTATCGAGGCCTTTAAGTGCGACTATATCCAGACATACGGGATGACCGAGACGAGCCCCTATCTGACCCTCTCCATTCTGAAGGAACACCTCAAGGACCTCCCTTGGGAAGAACAGCTCAGGTTCAAGGCAAAGACCGGACGAGAGTTCGTGAATGTGACCCTCAGGGTGGTGGATGATCAGGGAAATGACGTGGCTGAAGACGAGCATCAGGTGGGAGAAATCATTGTGAAAGGAGACACGGTGACGCCCGGTTACTGGAACCTTCCCGAGGAAACCAACATGGCTATCCGGGATGGATGGCTTTACACCGGGGATCTCGCTGTTATTGACCATGAAAAATATGTCAATATTGTGGACCGGAAAAAAGATATGATTTTGACTGGGGGCGAAAATGTTTACTCCACTGAGGTGGAAAATGTTCTTTATAGGCACGAGCACGTCTTGGAGGCAGCGGTCTTCGGGGTGCCGGATCCCCACTGGGGGGAGACCGTAAAGGCCTGTGTGGTACTGAAGGAGGGTTGCGAGGTGACGGAAGAGGAGGTTATCTTATTCTGTAAAAAGGATCTGGCTCATTTCAAGGCCCCTAAAAGCGTGGATTTTCTGGAAACCCTCCCCAAAACAGGGTCCGGCAAGATCTACAAGAAAGGTCTTCGGGATCCTTATCTCGGAAGGGAATAAAAAAAGTGGCGCGTCACTTTTCTAAAACAATGTTTTTTGAAGCCACTTTTTGAAAACAATATCCTGAATCAGATAATTTCCATTTTTTACAATAATCTCTTTTCGCAAAAGGCTTGACAGGGCTTTGGTAACCGATGAGCCTGTTTTTAGATTGACTGACTTTAGAGAATCGGCAGTAAAGAGGTTGGTTCCATTATTTAGCAGGATCAGTTTCAAGGTTTTTTTTTGATTCATACTAAGAGATTCCCACAGTACGGCATTTTCCAGACCCCTTTTTTCCATAATCTCGCTTTCCAACCTATCGATAATTTGAAGGGAAAACCCCTCTTTGAACGGTTCATCCCAGAGATGAAACAGGAAGTTCTGGATATACATTGGATGGTTCTCAAATCTTACAACAATTTCTTCTATGAATTGAGCAGGGAGATCAACAGCCTTCCGGTTGAATAAATCCCTGACCCAGGAGATATAATGCATTGTTTCAATTTTATCTAAAGGAAAACTTTCTGCCAATTTATAAAACGCGCGCTTATTGGAGTTAAACATTTCAGTTATCAGGTGTTGCTGACTACCTGAAAAAATATAACAGATACTCGAGTGCTGTTGAATAAACGAGCGCAGTCTTTTTTCAAAGCCCTCTTCAGTATAGCTGGCGGTTTCCTGGAATTCATCAAAAGCAATAACCAGTTTACGGTTTTGCGAGTATCTTGAAAGAATGTTCATCAGTTCTTCCAGAAC
>JAOZQV010000055.1 GCA_029932035.1 Deltaproteobacteria bacterium
TCCTGCGGGGGAATCCATACTAGATGGATGCGCAAGCTTCGATTCAATTGATTGATGAATTTAGACCTGAACTAATCGTCTTTGGATAGAGTATGGTCCTCCATAAAGAGCCTGTTGCTGAAATCCGTCAATTCGTCGATGCCCAGGAGATTGATGCTGTGGTGATGTATGATATGGCCCATGTCCTGGGACTGATCGGCCCTCACTTCCAGCAACCATTTGACGATGGAGCCGATCTGGTGACCGGATCAACCCACAAGACTTATTTCGGCACCCAGCGAGGTATTATCGGATGCCGATACAGGGAAGATGAAGAACGTTACGAACTCTGGGAGGCGCTTGCCCGGAGGACATTTCCAGGCTCAGTCTCCAACCACCATCTCGGGTCCCTGTTGGGCCTGCTGGCAGCCGCCTACGAGATGAACCACTTCAAAGACATATATCAGCCAAAGGTCATCGCCAATGCCAAGGCCTTTGCCCGCGCCCTCACAGAGTGCGGCATAGATGTCGCAGGTGATCCTGCCATTGACTATACCGAGACACACCAGGTAGTGGCGAAGGTGGGTTACGGTCTTGGCCCGGAGATTGCCGGCCGGTTAGAGGCAAGCAATATCATCTGCAACTACCAGGCTGTCCCCTCAGAAGAAGGCTTTACTGCCGCGGGAGCCCTGCGCCTCGGAGTATCCGAAATGACGCGCTTTGGCATGGAAGAAGAGGATTTCACAGAATTGGCCGGCCTGATCCACGATGTAGTGAAAAAAGAGATCAATGTTCAGACCCGGGTCAAGACCTTCAGACAACGATTTCTCGAACTGCAGTTCTGCTTTAAGAGAGACGAATTCTCTGATCTGTTTCAAACCCTCCACGGACTTATTTAGATGCTTGAGAACCCTTGAACCTTTGAACCTCTGCCATGTTTCTGATAGAGACAAAAAACCTCACCTTACAATTAGAAATTGTGCCTGTGGAATCTTTGCTGCTCCATGAAGAAGTTATTCCACATCACGCTGATGAGCTGATCTTTGAGTTCAGAAACTGGGCAAATTTACAGAATCCGATTATTGTTGATGAAAATCACATGGTCTTAGACGGGCATCATCGCGCATTTGTTTTCAAAAAGCTGCGATTCAACTATATTTCGGTGTGCAAAATAGACTACTTCAATGAAACGGTTCAGTTGCGTTATTGGTTCAGGCTGTTTGGGGAGATCAAGGGTGCGAATTCGGTGAGACGGATTATTGAAGCAATGAATGGGAATCTGCGCCAGGTGGATGATGGGGAGGCATTAAAAAAAGCATTAGAAGAAAACAGGTTTCATTGCGGCATCCAGCATGGAGATTTTTTTGCGTCAGTAAGTTTCCCTAAAACGGCCGTAAATGATGCTGTAGACGCCTACCATGTTATGGAAAGGATTCAAAACAGACTGATGCGAGAAGGGAAGAGGCTTGAGTATATCCCCTGTCAATCTTTACAAGACGACACGCTCTCGAATCGAATACGAAAGGACGAGGTGGTTATCTGGACACCGCACATATCCAAAGAGATGGTGGTGGATGCCGTAAGACAGGAAAAGAGATTCGCCCCAAAGGCAACACGCCATCTGATCCCGGCGCGGCCTCTTAATGTGAATATTCCAATCAGTTTATTTAAAGAAAACATCTCTTTGGAAGAGATCAACATGAGGTTCTCTGAATTCCTCAAAAAAAAGAGTCTGAGGCGATTCGCCCCGGGCCAAATAATAAACGGAAGGTATTATGAAGAAGAGCTGTTTGTCTTTTTCGATGATAAGGAATAATCCTGCAGAGAGGAACTTGCCATGAGCGATAAGCAAAAAACCATAAACCTGTCAGCGATCGGCTTTGACTCTCCCGGTCTGGTTTCCAAGATCACCAAAAAGGTATTTGAATTGGGCGGGAACATCATTGATGTGGAGGAGAACTGTCGGAGAGACCTTTTTTCCATATTTCTCATTATTACTTTCCCCTATACAAGCGATTCGACCAACTCCATTACGGATTCCCTGAAGAGTATTGAAGATGAAACAGGTCTGAAGGTTATCTTAGAAGAATATGATGAAGGGGGGGGTAATGATTTATCTGAAAAAGAAAACCATCTAATAACCATCTTGGGAATGGATCGCCCCGGGCTTATTGCGAGCATCTCCGGCTTTTTTCTCAAACATAACATCAATATTGAAAACTGCAGGATGATAGCGAGGGGAGAGTTCTTCTCGATGGAGATGTTGATAGATTCCATGGGAATGATAACCGGTCTGAATTTAGATCGAAATAAAGTGATAGATCATTGGAAAAGTGAGCTTAAAGATCTGTGCGCCGGGCTTGACCAAAGTGTGGTTATTCAAAGTGAGAACATATTTAACAAAATTCAAAAGCTTATTGTTTTTGATCTGGAATCCACCCTGCTCGAGGATTTCTCCCTTAAGGATTTCTTAGGAACAATAAAGGATGAGCTGATATCAATTGATAATACCATCCGGTTTTTGGAGGACGACAAAGGCCAGATGGAGGCAATGGTTGGCAATGCCAAAATGCTAAAGAATATACCTGTGCGTGATCTTGAGAGCTTCAGCGCCATACTCCGGTTAAGCCCAGGATCCTCTGAACTCATTCGGGTTTTGAAGTCCATGGGTTTTAAGATCGCAATCCTGTCATCCGGTTTTGATCTTTTTGTTAAAAAGATCCTCCAGGAAGCCGGGGTTGATTATGCATTTTCTAATACTCTTCAGGTTGACGAAAACGATATGGTAACTGGGGAATTAGAGGAGCCCATAATCACTAATGATACAAAGGAAGAAATCCTGCAGTTCATAATGAATGTGGAAAAGATCAGCCGAGATCAGGTAATCGCCATAGGGGATGGTTCTACGCGATCCCATTTCATTAAAAACGCAGGCCTCTCCATTGCGTTCAAACCAGGCAAAAAGAGCATTCAGACCGACGGATTTCTCAGCAGTGATCGAATTATTAACCTCTTGTACTGCTTAGGAATTCCCAAGACAGAGCTGACCAGGTATCTTGAGGGGGGGGTTGCTGAAAAGTGATTTTCGGACGGAGAACTTGCGGCCGGGTACCTTGACATTCGATCGTTTCTTCCATATACTCCCGGAGGTTTTTCAAGCAATGTCCGGAATGAAACCGCCGCAATGGGATGCTGATAGCTTGGCATTGTGGAAGCAAAAAGGCCACTAAGGGCTCGCGCAAAAATGCCGGGTTTAAGCCTACAAATATTATAACCATTAACAGTGATCCTATTCGGGTCGCAATAATAGGAGGCTAAAATGAGCTTTAACGGAAATGATTTCAGAGATCTGGATCCGGGTGAACGTGTCCTGATGGGACCGGGACCAAGCGATGTTCCAGTTCGTATCCTGCAGGCCATGTCTGCTCCCTGTATCGGCCACCTTGACCCTGTTTTCCTCTCTATCATGGATGAAACCCAGCGTCTGCTCCGGTTTCTCTTCCAGACGGAAAATGCTCTGACTATACCGGTCTCAGGCACCGGGAGCGCAGGGATGGAGACCTGTTTTGTCAACTTGGTGGAATCGGGCGACGAGGTGGTGGTCTGTGTGAACGGTGTCTTTGGAACCCGGATGTGTGACATCGTAAACCGTTTAGGCGCCAAGCTCATAAGGGTGGATGCCGAGTGGGGAAAGACAATTGATCCGAACTCAGTCCGTGAGGCCCTTAAGGGAAAGAACCCAAAGGCTCTTGCGGTCGTCCACGCCGAGACCTCCACCGGTGTTCTTCAGCCCCTCGAAGACCTTTCAAGTATTGCAAAGGAGTCCGGGGCACTGTTCCTCGTGGATATGGTAACATCCTTAGCCGGTATTGAGGTAGCCCTGGACAGGATGGGAATCGACGCGGCCTACAGCGGGACCCAGAAGTGCATGTCCTGTCCCCCCGGCCTTTCCCCGGTCTCATTCAGTTCTGCTGCCATGGAGGCCCTGAAAAACCGGAAAAGCCCGGTCGTAAGCTGGTATCTCGATATGAGTATGGTCAGCAGTTACTGGGGTGCGGACAGAAAATACCATCATACGGCCCCCATCAATATGATCTACGGGCTCCGTGAGGCCCTTCGCATCATAGCAGAGGAGGGGCTTGAGGCCCGTTTTGCCCGGCATATGTTAAACCACAGGGCCCTCGTTGCAGGAGTAGAGGCAATGGGGCTTTCTATGCTCGTAGCAGAAGGAGAACGTCTCCCGATGCTCAACGCCATTCGTATCCCTGAAGGGACTGATGATCTGAAGGTCCGCAAGGCCCTTCTGAATGATTTCGGCATGGAGATCGGGGGAGGCCTGGGCGACCTCGCAGGCAAGGTATGGCGGGTAGGTCTGATGGGCCATGCGTCCCGTCGCAGGAACGTATTCCTCTTTCTGTCGGCATTAGAGACGATACTTAAGGCCCAGGGGGTTAGCGTCCAGTTAGGCGCCCTTGAAGCGGCCTCATCCGTGTATTAGTCTGAAATACACAAACCTGGGGGCCGAGCCCGGCGGAAAGCCGGTCTGGCATATATAATCCCTAAGCAAAGATATTTGAAACTGGGGACCTGAGCGAGGTTTGCCCGCTTTCGGGGCGGGATCTTCGACAGGTTTCGGGCACAATGGCTGGAAGTGGCGGAAATGTTAAGGGCGCTGAAAAGGCACAAGTAGCTGATTTTATTGGTGGTGCGAGAGAGGGGACTCGAACCCCTACAGGATATCCCACTGGATCCTAAATCCAGCGCGTCTACCAGTTCCGCCACTCTCGCACAGACAGCATTATTTATTGATTCCAACCAGTTGACCGTGGTGGCTATTTTCCTGAACTATGCTGTTCTCTGCAATTACAACCCTGATTTATAACCATATCGTAATATGTGCCGATTTTTTTGGCAATCTGTCTAAGATCATTAAACAATTTCCCTTCAATGTCAACCTTCTTAAATGCGACTTCCTGCTGCCGGTCTTTTTTAACCGTTCATGGGTTCAGTGGTTCAGGAATTCAGAGTTCATCTAAAATCTAAATCATTCTCCTGACAAAGCCAACGAAAAGAACGTAACCTCGAAGGGTGAACCTGTGACCGGTTACGGTTTTTGATCGTTTTCCTATTGCGTTTCTTATGGAAATGCCATAGCTTAATATAGATAAAGCGCCCGGTAAATGGATGACCCTCTCCGGGTCGTAGGATCTACAAGTTCTCCGAAGCGTGGGCTCTCTACCCTCCGGGCTGGAAGCGGAGCCGGCGGCCGGACACCAGTTAGGGAAGGGAGGTGAAAAATCAAAATTATATCTTAATCTGGCGTTTTAGTCTCTTGAGTAATTTTGGTCCTACTATTTAGCAAGGAGGATGCTACGATGAAGAAAAAAATCTTTTTGTTTTTCCTGGTTGCCGTTATTGGAATCGCCTTTATGACCGTAGGCGCATACAAAGCTCAAGCCCAACCCATAAAGCTTACCTACAGCAATTTTTTTCCACCAACCCATATTCAGAGCAAATTAGCCGAGGCCTGGTGTAAGGAGGTTGAGAAACGGACCCAAGGTAAGGTAAAGGTTGAATACTACCCCGGGGGGACTCTGACGCCTGCCAAGCAGTGTTATGACGGCGTTGTGACAGGGCAATCCGATATCGGTTTTTCAGTCTTAGCCTACACCCGAGGCCGCTTCCCGGTCATGTCGGCCGTTGATCTCCCCTTAGGTTATACCAGTGGCAAGGCTGCCACCGAGGTGGTAAACGAGGTCTATGCGAAATTCCAGCCTAAAGAGCTCAAGGACACTGAGGTCATGTACCTTCATGCCCATGGGCCCGGCCTTATTCACACAAAAGGGAAGGCCGTTAGAAAACTGGAGGACATGAAGGGCCTGAAGCTCAGGGGCCATGGAACCAGCGCCAAAGTAGTAAAAGCCTTAGGAGGCACACCGGTCCCAAAACCGATGCCCGCAACCTATCAGATGCTTCAGAAAGGCGTGGTTGAAGGCGGCGTTTTTCCCTTTGAGGCCGATAAGGGCTGGAAATTAGGAGAAGTGACCGATTATATCACAGCCGATTTCTCCGCGGCCTATACCACCTCCTTCTTTGTGGTCATGAACAAGGATAAATGGAATTCACTGCCAACAGGTGTAAAGCAAATTATCACCGGGATTAATAAGGAATGGGCCAAAAAGCATGGAGAGGCCTGGGACAGCAGCGACATGGAAGGCATCTACTTTTTCCTCAACCAGGGTGGGGAGATTATCGGCCTTGACCCAAAGGAATCCCTGCGATGGAAGAAGGCTGTCGCTCCCATCATTGAAGAGTACATTGAGGTATTAAACAAAAAGGGTTTCAATGGCGATGAAATTGTAGGATTCACCATCCAGTCTTTGGATAAGGCAAGCAAATAGTTCTCGGCAAACGGGGTCGATCTACTTTGGTAGATCGGCCCTAACATCACCCTGGCTGGTTCCTGGATGCTGGATACTGGGTGCATGATACAAGATACAGGATTCAAGAAACAGGATGTCAGATGCTGGTCGAAGATCCCGTTGGGCGGGGAATCTGTGAACCTGTGAACGCATACCTATAGCCTTTTATCCATAGAAGTCTCCAAACCCGGCTATTGTGAGAGGCACTCGGAAATAGTTTGATCATGCGCGTATTCTGGAAAACCATTGACTGGATACTGGACAAGCTCAAGATAATCGGAGCAATATGTCTGGTAGGGATGACATTCCTGACCTGTGCGGACGTAGTGGGCCGGTTTTTTCGACACCCGATCTTCGGTTCTGTGGAGATTGTGGGATTCATGGCAACCCTTTCAGTGGCCATGGCATTGCCCTACACGCAACAAATCAAGGGCCATATCGGAGTGGAGATATTAGTACGGGTCTTTTCAGAAAAAACCCAGACGATTATTGACACCTGCACCAGTTTCCTAAGTCTTGGCCTTTTCCTCATTACCACCTGGCGAATGACCATCTATGCCCATGAAATGCACAACTCCGGTGAAGTATCCATGAATTTAGAATTTCCCGAATACTCTATCATTTATATAACCGCCTTCTGTTTTGTGATATTCTCCCTTATCATTCTGCGAGATATCATCCAAAATATTTCCAAGTTGAGAAGCCAATGAGTCCTACCCTGATCGGCATAATCGGTATTTTGGTAATGGTCATCGTTTTCTTGTCCAGAATGCCCGTGGCCTTTGTCATGGCAATGATAGGGTACTTAGGCTTCAGCATCATGATTTCCGGTCAAGGAGGTCTCTCCCTTCTTTCCAGAGCAGTTTATGACGTTTTTTCTTCTTACGGCCTGACAACTATCCCGCTCTTTATCTTCATGGGCCAACTTGCCTTTAACTGCGGGATAAGCCACAGGCTCTATGATACCGGTTATAAGTTTTTGGGTAGCACCAGGGGTGGTCTTGCGATGGCCACAGTGTCCGCCTGTACGGCCTTCGGCGCTGTATGCGGGTCGAGTCCTGCCACCGCGGCCACCATGGCAACAGTCGGGCTGCCGGAGATGAAACGTTATAAATATGCCGATGAATTAGCCACCGGCGCAGTGGCATCGGGCGGGGGCTTGGGCATGATCATGCCGCCCAGTATCGTGCTGATCGTATACGGTATCCTGACAGAACAATCCATAGGGAAGCTATTTGTTGCGGGGATCATTCCCGCCATTCTCGTCACCATCCTTTTTATCATTTCCATATACATAAAATGCAGGCTGAATCCGGAACAGGGCCCTGCAGGAGAGAGATTTACCTGGGGGCAAAAGATGAAGTCACTCTTAGGTATGGGCGAAACCTTAGCCGTCTTTGTCCTGGTCATAGGCGGTCTCTTCATAGGGCTGTTTACCCCCACCGAGGCGGCAGCAGTAGGGGCCTTCGGTGTCTTAGCCGTGTCTTTGATCAGGCGCCAGCTTACCTGGAACGGGTTTGCCAAGTCCCTTTACGAGACGCTCAGAACCTCTTGTATGGTCATGATGCTGATAGCCGGGGCCGTCATCTTCGGGAAGTTCCTTGCCGTTACCAGGATACCCTTCGATATGGCCACCTGGGTCGGCGGATTTGACCTGCCCCCATATATGATCCTGACGGTAGTCGTGCTGATCTACTTCTTTGGCGGCTGTTTTATGGATGCGCTCGCCTTTGTTATGCTCACCGTTCCGATTTTCTATCCCTTAGTCACCAGCATGGGCTATGATCCCATATGGTTCGGCCTGATCATCGTGATGGTGACGGAAATGGGGGTGATCACCCCGCCGGTGGGTATCAATGTCTATGTGGTTTATGGCGTGGCCAAGAACGTCATTGGCGAAGTCCCCCTGGAATCCATCTTCAAAGGGATATTTCCCTTTTTGTTAGCTGTGATCGTTGGGATTATTATCCTGATGATCTTTCCTCAGATCATCCTGTTTCTGCCCCGCCTCATGTATTGATCCAGGATAAACCAATGTGCCTCATCCTTTTAGCAATAAAATCCCATCCTGTTTACAAGCTGGTTTTTGCGGCAAACCGGGATGAATACTATGATCGTCCCACGGCCGCAGCCGGCTTTTGGGATAAGAGGCCGGACATCCTTGGAGGGAGGGATCTGCGCGCCGGTGGAACATGGTTTGGAATCACTAAAAAGGGTAGGATCGCTGCCGTCACCAATTATCGCGACCCGGCATCTCTCAAGAGCCATGCGCCTTCCAGGGGGGAATTAGTGAGCGATTTCTTAGCTGGTGAAGAGAAACCAGAAGAATACCTTGCCAGGATGGATCTAAAAGCAGGGAGTTATAACGGATTCAACCTTATTGTCGGGACTAAAGATCAACTCTACTGGTATTCAAACCGGGGGAATGGCACACACTGTCTTGTACCCGGCATATATGGTATGAGCAACCATCTTTTGGATACCCCGTGGCCCAAGGTTTCTCAAGGGAAAGCTGCTCTGGAGGAAATCCTGTCAGAGCAAAGAGTCCCCTCTCCTGCTGCGTTTTTCAAGATACTTCTCGACCGGTCGATCCCCAGTGACGATAGCCTGCCTGATACCGGTGTGGGGCTTGAATGGGAAAGGATCCTATCATCAATCTTCATCGCCAGTCCAAGCTACGGCACCAGATCTTCGGCAATTCTGTTAATTGATCAGCATGATCGCGTAACCTTCATGGAAAGGACTCATATTTCAAACCAGGATCATAACGAAGAAGTCGTATTTGAATTCCCGATTGAGAACTGAAAGGAGGTGAAAGAAATACCTGTCTGATAGGAAATGCTGAAAAGGTTAGGGGACCCCTTATTACTTGAGACCTTTGAAAAATGTTCAATTTCGTCCAAGATCAAGGCGCATGAGGATTTTAACCACAGGAATATGTTGAATATTTCGAGGATTAAAATCCGAATGCAACGCAGAGATTGGGCGAAAGGGGGCGTTTTTCAAAGGTCTCTACTTGGCATACCCCACTGCCCTGGTCTCGCGAATCACGGTCACCTTGATCTGGCCCGGATACGTCAGCTCTTTTTCTATCTTCTTTGCAATATCATTGCAGAGCATATGGGACTGATCGTCATCAATGATTTTTCCTTCAACCATAATTCGAATCTCCCGGCCGGCCTGAATTGCAAAAGATTTGTTGACCCCATAAAAAGACGTGGCAATCTTCTCCAGCTTTTCCAGCCTCTTGACATAGGACTCTAACATCTCCTGGCGTGCGCCTGGCCTTGCCCCGGACAAGGTGTCAGCGGCCTGCACCAAAACCGCTAAAACAGACTCCGGTTGCACATCTTCATGATGGGCGGCTATGGCGTGAATTACCTGGGTTGACTCACCATGCCTCCTTGCCAGATCCGCCCCAATAACTGCATGAGGCCCCTCCACCTCATGGTCCACTGCCTTCCCGATATCGTGAAGAAGCCCCGCTCTTTTCGCCTGTTTTACGTTCAATCCAAGCTCGCTGGCCATAACACCACAAAGAAAGCTCACTTCCATTGAATGTTGAAGCACATTCTGAGCATAGCTTGAACGATACTTGAGTCGGCCGATAAGTTTGACAAGTTCATGACTAATACCATGAACCCCTACGTCGAATGTAGCCTGCTCTCCGGCCTCCTTAATACTCGTTTCAATCTCTTTGTTTGCCTTGGAGACGACCTCCTCTATCCTGGCAGGGTGAATCCTGCCGTCATCAATGAGTCGCTCTAACGAAACCTTTGCAACCTGCCTTCTCACAGGGTTAAATCCTGACAGTATAACTGCCTCGGGGGTATCGTCGATAATAAGATCAATACCAGTGGCAGCCTCGATAGCCCGAATGTTTCTCCCTTCCCTGCCAATAATCCTCCCCTTCATTTCCTCATTGGGAAGGTTAACTACAGAGACTATTTTTTCAGCTGCATAATCCCCGGAATATCTTTTTACTGCCAAAGCAATGATTTCCTGCGACTTACGATCTGCCTCAGATCTCGCTTCGTTTTCAATCCTTCGTATCATTTTTGCGGCATCATGTTTGGCCTCCAATTCCATGGTATTGATGAGGATCTGCTTGGCCTCTTCCGCGGAAATGCCCGCTGACCGCTCCAATTGTCTTCTCTGCTCTGTAACAAGGCGTTTATATTCCCCCTCTTTCTTTCTTATCTCCTTTTCAGTCCTTTCAACCCCTTTTTCCTTTTCTGAGATCCTCTCTTCCCTATTTTCTAATTGTTCAATCTTTTTATCCAAGGTGTCCGTCTTTTGAAGTAGACGCTTCTCCTGGACCAACAGGGCATCTTTCTTCTCCTTGGTCTCCTTTTCAAATTCAACCTTCATCTGATAAAGAGTGTCCTTGGCTTGAAGAGCGGCCTCCCTCTTTGTTGTCTTAGCCTCTTTCTGGGCCTCGGCCAATACTTTTTTAGAGTATTTTTCTATGGCCTCCACCCTGCTTTCTACAAGATTCTTGCGGATAAAAAAGCCAATCACGACCCCGGCAATTAATCCTGTCCCCACAACCACAATTATATAAACGGCGCTTACACCTATCATGATTTCACGCTCCTGATAATGACGAACATCACCCGGATAAACCGGAATTCGGTACGCTCCAAGCGCCAGCCAAAAGGGCGCCAGGCACAGGCCTCTGTAGGGACTAAGGATGAAAGGAAAAAGGGGGTAATCCAGACTACAAAGTAGATAATCCGGACTACAAAGAGGGGATAACAGGGACTTAAAACATCCCTGTAAAGATGCGCTACTTCATAGATCCTCTAATAGTCTCTCGAAAACCATTGATATAATTCACGCAACACCTATCTTTATTTGACTCAATAAATATATCACTAACATTCAGTGTAATTATCCCTATTAACCCTTAATCCCACATATATAAACTCTCCGAAACACTGTGATTCCGGAGAAATATTCTCCCGTGAATTTGCTTATCACGAGTAACACCTCATAGAGAGAAGATCACCTATTCAACTAAGGCATCAATCTGGGAATTAAGTGAACGTGCCCTGTCTTGAACCTCTTTTATCAGCTCATCACGTTCTTTTAATACCTGGAAATAATCGCTCGCAATATGAAAAGCAGCTAAGATGGCCACCTTCCCCTCAGAAAGCCTGCCCCCGCTATCCCTGATTTCCCCTAACTTGACATCTACAAATTGTGCGATCTCGCTGACTCGGGCCTCATCCTCATCGCTCCTCAAAAGATACTCGTGATCAAGGATTCTGATTCTAACAGGCTTTTCCATATCCCCAATAATGTGAGCTGATTACGATGATATTCTCCGCACACTATGGCCGAGTTATTCGCTCTATTCAGAAATCTGTTCCATCTTCTCCAAGAGAGACAGAATCCTCTGTTTAGCTTTATCTCTGCCTGATTTCAGGCCTGCCACTTCCTTGGTGAGATCGCCCAATTTTTCTTCTTGAATCTCAAATTTCTCAGCAAAAGATTCCTTTTCACTTTTTAGGCTCTTTATCATTTCAATAAGGTTATCGATCTTATCTTCGAGCAATTGGAATTGATCAACCCCTTCTTCTGAATTCAAAGAATTCCAAACTTTGTATTGCCTGGTCTCTTCTCCACTCTCCATGTCGAATTAAACCTCTCAATTTTTTTAAAAATAACGACTTCAAACTGGAATATATTTCATATTATCCCTGAAACATAAAAAGGTCAATAAATAAAAAAAGGCAAGCGCGATTCCGCTTGCCTTTGATTCAATGATTAATGCTTTTTGATTTCGCTAATTTATCTTTTCCGATATTCTAATACGGACAATAGCACGCTTGAGTGCCGCTTCAGCCCTCAGAAAATCGATATCTTCCCCACCCCGATCCTTGGCCAGTCTTTCCTTGGCCCTTTCCATGGCCTTTTGAGCTCGCGCTGAATCAATTTCGGTCGCTTTTTCAGCAGCGTCAACTAAAACCGAGACCTTGTTGTTGGATACCTCGGAAAACCCGGTCGTCACCAGAAAATGTTCCGTTTGACTGCCACTGGTAAACCGCAGCTCACCCGGCTCGATTCCTGAAAGAAATGGCACATGCCCCTCCAAGACACCAAATTCACCCATCGTTCCAGGGGCAACGACAATGTCCACCTCTTGACTCACCATCACCTTCTCAGGGGTAACAACTTCCAGATGTAGCTTTCCCATGGATTATCCCCTCTTTCTATTTGTCTGCCATCTTCTCAGCTTTTTCCTGCGCCTGTTCAATATTACCGACCATATAAAACGCGGCTTCGGGCAGATCATCATGTTTACCTTCGATAATCTCGCTGAAGCCCTTGACCGTCTCCGCCACAGGTACGTAGGTTCCCGGCATTCCCGTAAATGTCTCGGCCACATGGAAAGGCTGGGACAAAAACCGTTGAATCCGGCGCGCCCGGGCGACCGTCATTTTGTCCTCGTCAGACAGCTCGTCCAAACCCAGAATGGCTATGATATCCTGTAACTCCTTATATTTCTGAAGGATACGCTGGACCTGCATCGCCGTCTTATAGTGTTCTTCACCAAGAAAGTTCGGGTCCAGAATCCTTGAACTCGAATCCAGCGGATCCACGGCCGGATAAATGCCTAATTCCGTCAATGGCCTTGACAACACCACTGTTCCGTCGAGATGGGCAAAGGTTGTCGCAGGCGCCGGGTCGGTAAGATCGTCCGCAGGCACATATACGCACTGAACCGCTGTAATGGAACCCTTCGTGGTTGATGTTATCCGTTCCTGCAATGCACCGAGGTCGGTACCGAGAGTAGGCTGATACCCCACAGCGGAAGGCGTACGACCCAGCAACGCTGAAACCTCGGCCCCGGCCTGTGTAAATCGAAAGATGTTGTCGATAAAGAGCAAAACGTCCTGACCCCGCTCATCTCTGTAATATTCCGCAGCGGTCAGTGCAGAAAGCGCCACCCTTGCACGGGCGCCGGGGGGCTCCGTCATCTGACCGTAAATCAGAGCGGCTTTGGGGAGAACGCCCGACTCCTTCATCTCCATGTACAGGTCATTGCCCTCTCTCGTGCGCTCACCGACACCGGCAAACACGCTGATGCCGCCGTGCTGCATGGCAATATTAT
>JAOZQV010000384.1 GCA_029932035.1 Deltaproteobacteria bacterium
ATCCGTGACGAAATCCTTTCAGGCAGGATTCCCTTGGACGGGGAAATGACACGAGCGACACTACTCTTTTCGGATCTGAGAGACTTCACCCCCTTTGTGGAATCGACCCATCCTAAGCAGGTGGTGAGTATTATGAACCAGTATTTCTCCGAGATGGCAGAGGCGATCAAGAGGAATAACGGGCTGATACTTCAATATGTGGGCGATGAGATCGAGGCGGTTTTCGGAGCACCTGTTCCCAATGATGACCACCCGGATATGGCCGCCAGCGCCGCGCTTGAGATGAAGAGAAGATTGGTCC
Source organism: Deltaproteobacteria bacterium (assembly GCA_029932035.1). Taxonomy (GTDB): domain Bacteria; phylum Desulfobacterota; class DSM-4660; order Desulfatiglandales; family Desulfatiglandaceae; genus Desulfacyla. The sequence continues at coordinate 302 of JAOZQV010000384.1, forward strand.
ATTTAAACGAGAGGCTCAAGACCCAGGGCGTGGCGCCATTTCGCCATGGGATCGGCATACATACCGGGGCGGTGTTAGCGGGTATCATCGGGAGTAAAGAACGGAGTTCTTATGCGCTGGTGGGAGATACGGTGAATCTGGCTTCCAGGATTCAAGGGCTGACCAAGGAGTTTGCCTGTGATATCATTCTGAGCCAGACTACTCATGATTTGGTGGCTGGCGCGTATCAAATGGAGCCGCTCCGCGCTGTAAGGGTAAAAGGCAAGAGCCAGGAAATATTGACCTACAAGCTTTTGAGCCATATTGGGGTCAGCTGAATTCTCCCATGACTCGCCTTTCCTGTCATGACACGTGGGTGTCTTGGAGCAGATATTCCTTTTTTTTCGGTTCATGAAGGCTGAAGGGCGTAACCACAACAGCTTGTGGTCACGCCCTTTTCAGACTGCTAATCCAAAAATGAAGTTTTCCTATATTTATGTTGAATTTTGAACCGCCCCATAACCGTTCAAGACTACATATTCCAGTTGTAACCAGTTGATGAGGGTATTATCCATAACCCCTCCATATTGTTGTAAAATGAAGATAAACCGATAGTTCTTACAACGGTACGTCCCGGGGCAGCAAATCAAGGCCCAGTCTTCTCAGGCTGGGCCTTATTAGTATGGTGGAATGAATCTTGCTGTTCTGGGTTTATATACTTCAAGCGACAAGCGCTATGTCGATAGCTAAGTCGCACTTATTCTTGCCAGCAGTTGCAATTCCTACGGCGTTCCCTTCTTTCTTCCGGCGAAAGAAGCAAGTATCTCGTTGTATTTTGCAAGGGCGTCCCTACTGGAGAGGATGCTTACATGATTCTCGTCGTAGCCGTAGACTTGGACAGATTCTTTCTGAGCTCTCTTATCCAACTGGCTTATCAGGGTTATTGTCCCGTCTGTATTTTTTCCGATTTTTATTATTGCATCATCGCGGTAGGCGAAAAAGAGATGGAATTCAATACCCGACGCTAATTTTTGCTGGAAGAGGTCTTCTATGAACCTGCTGCGGTTGGCAACGTCCTTCCAGCAGGGTACTACGACCGGGGCGTTTTCAACCGCCGATTGTGCGGCTTCACTCCCACCGTAGGGTGTTGCAATAGTTACGTAAAGGATATCATTGTTCGGATGAGGTTTGTACCTATTCATCGCCGATCTGACCACCAGCCCCCCCATACTGTGCGCCGTGATCACAAGCTTTTTCACCTTGTCAAGGTCATAGCAAAGGAAGAATCTGTAAAAAGCCTCAGATGTTTTTTCCAGGCGCTGACCCGAAGGATAATAAAAAAACCATGGTTGGTAGATCTTCCTGTCGATTCCTTCGGCAAAAAATCTCCACTCTCTGGGGGTTCCTCCTACCCCGTGAACGAAGATTATAGGAATACGGTCTTTGTCCCAGGGCTCATTAGAGTAGAGTATCTGGCTGGCTTTTTTCAGGAAAGCTGGTGTAGAATAGACCCCTACCTCTGCAACTTCATGGGAGAAAATAGGGTCATCTAAGGTTTTTACATAGCCCTCTTTGTCTGGAGCTTTTATTCTGACGGGGGAATCCCACAATCCCGGATGTTCAAAAGAAACACCGATGTCTATCCCTTCAAGTATCCCGCCCCTATATTGATCAGGGTTTACCGTTAAACCTTCTCTGCCTCTATATTTTCCCACAAGTTCGTCTTGTTCAAAGACTGAATCATTATCAAGGTCGGCAAACACCAGGATGCTGAATCGGCCTTCGGGAAGATATAAGTAATATGAATTGTCGAACCATGACAGCAACTGGCAGTCAACCAGTTCATTCTCCGAGTAATCATCCGAAAACGCTGCGATCATACAGGGGATTTTTGCAAGTTTCTCGGGATCATTGCTTTTGATATACCCGCTCACATAGCTGCATTTTTCAGGAGAGATGTCTTTGACCCGTTCGTGAGACGGGCTGACTTCATGCATGACTTTTCCTGTCCATTTTGTACTCCACATCTCCATGTACCCGCATCCGGAGACGAGGACGGTGAGTATCATCAGAAAAAGAAAAGAAAATTTAATTTTCATCGTAGCACCGTTACCATGATTTTGCCGTAACTGAGCTTTATCAAGAATCATATTCATTGGCATATCTCCCAATTCAGACCTCGTTAAGTGGTTGAGTCCCGACTCAACCCCGATGTTGCATTAGAATGTACCTGGATTCACGAAATATGCTATTATACAAGCCTGAGAGCTAACAATTGATGCAAGCGGAGCGCTTCGCAAAATGTGCATTCGTTAAATGTGATCAATTGAGGGGCTTTATGCTGTAATAACTAGTTTTCCTCCAAATAACGTCAAGTTTTTTGCAACATCGGGGTCAATACTGCCGATTATCCTTTACACAGGCTTTTTCCGCAAGTCAACGGAAATGATCCGGAGCCCTATGCCAAAACGCCATGGCGAATTTTTCTACCTGTGCGGTTAATCGTAAGTTGTAGCAGATCATAATACAAAAATCTTTGACAGGATAAACAGGATTAACTGGATAGGACTCTGGTGCATATTCTCTAAATCAAAAAGGTGGATCACACTAAAATTTAAATTCTCTTTATCGTGTGTCCTTGACGCCCAAGTGGCATTTCGGTATAGTTCCTCTCTAAGAGGGCAAGTTCTTGTCGATATATTTGAATGTGTTTGAAATGGCTGTGAAAAAGGTGGCTTCAAACGTTTCCGGCAGGAGGGTGAATATGGAAAGATCCAAAGGCAGGACTTCTTTTCTGCAACTTCTGATCGTTTTGGCTGTAATTGCCCTTACGATCATGTTTACATCGAGCACTTTCGCAGCCACTTACTACCTCGATGGGACCAGCGGAAATGATGCCATGGGCGATGGTTCGTCTTCTTCTCCCTGGAAAACCATAAAAAAGGGGCTTGTCCCCTTGCATCCGGGCGATACCTTGATCATAAGGGATGGAACCTATACGGGTGAGGCCAACAACATCTGCGGCCCTTATGGCGGTTATGACCAGATGCCGTCCGGATCATCGGGTAACTATATCACGATCAAATCGGAAAACTATCTCGGGGCCGTCATTGACGGGGAAGACCGCTACCAACCGGTTTTTATCTGGGAGAATGCGTCCTATCTTATATTTGAAAACCTGCTTTTCAGGAATGCCGGATCAACAAATGGCGGCGTCAATTTCAGGGCGCAGGACTGCAATCACATCAAGGTCTTGAATTGTGCTTCTGAAGAAGCGTATTTCGGACATTTCTGGTTTTATAACTCCAAGTACTGCCTTGTGGAAGGATGCGCGGCATGGGGACGAAGC
>JAOZQV010000385.1 GCA_029932035.1 Deltaproteobacteria bacterium
TCCACAGAATTGGCCATATTTACGGCTCCCATGAGGAAATCCTGGCACGAGGCATGATTCCCAGCACCATCTTCATTGAAAAGAAGGAAATTATGCCTTCCGATCCTATGCGCCAAGAGATGGCATTGGGAAAGGGGGCTACTGTTATTAAGGTCAAAAGGCTGAGATTCGTTAATGAGGAACCTGTCGCCATTTTGAGTAGTTATCTGCCCGAGGATCTGGTCCCGGACCTGGCCCGGGTTAAGTTTAAAAACGACTCCCTGTATAAGACCTTGGAAGAGGTCTATCATCTGACGCTGAGTGAGGGTGATGAGATCATAGAAGCGGGGGCCATTAGAAGCAAGGATGCGGATCTGCTTCGAACCCGAAAGAAGGCGCCCATCCTGGTTGTTAGAAGATTGACTTATCTGGATAATGCCAGAGTGATTGAAAAACTGATTGCCCTTTATAGAAGCGATAAGTTCAAATATCAGGTAAAACTCAGGGGTAGGCTCGAACATCAGCCCCTCTAATCTGCAGGATTTCCGTTCTATACCTTCCATATAATTCCATCACTTCCATGCTGAACCAAAACCACGATCATGGTTTAGCGTCAATTTGAAAATGCCCTTTAATAGAAATATCATGCCGTAATCACAGCCTATTTAACTCCGTAGTTATTTTTTTTGATTTTTTTTAAAAAAACTTGACAAAGCTTTTTGTCATGATATCATGACGTCATGATGTATTTTAAAACGACACTGCAATTTATCAGGAGAAATTGATATGAAAATGGAGGATTTAGTTAAGGCTGTAATTGAAGGAAATGCTCCCGTTGTGAGCGATCTTGTTATTCAAGCATTGGATGAAGGTTTGCCGGCAACAACCATACTATCAGAGGGACTGACGCCCGGCATGGCAACGGTTGGAGAACTTTTCCAAGAGGGAGAATATTTTCTGCCTGAGATGCTCTTTTCAGCCAAGGCCATGACTGGTGGCCTGAAACATCTCGAAACTATTTTTTCCAAAAGCGACTCAGATGCTATCGCCACTGTTGTGATTGGGACAGTTAAGGGCGACCTCCATGATATTGGAAAGAACATTGTCGGTATGATTATGAAAGGCGCTGGATTTAATGTGGTTGATTTAGGCGTTGATGTGCCTGCTGAACGTTTTGTAGAAGTCTCTTCTGAAAAAAAGGCTGACATTATCGCCCTGTCCGCACTGCTGTCAACAACAATGCCTTCCATGCGGGACGCCATCGGAATTATAGCCAAATCCGGTATTAGGGATCAGATCAAGATTTTGGTTGGGGGGGCGCCCGTCACTTCCAAATTTGCTGATGAAATCGGCGCTGATGGATACGCCAAGGATGCTCCCGAAGCGGTAGCAAGGGTTAAAGAACTGTTAAAATTATCTTAATATAACTTTGTCAAGGGAAGAGATATGAATAAGAGCAGCAGATCAATGACGCGTCGAGAACGGGTAGTTGCGGCTTTGGACCACCGGGAACCGGATCGTGTACCTTTAAGTATGTCCATTACGATTAAGGCCTATGACAATCTGAAGAGCCACCTTGGAATTGATTTAGAAGAAGAGCTTAGCCCGGGCCGCTGGACGGAGGTACCCATACATCCTTTGGTAGCCGAAAAGTTTGGGCTGGATCTCTTATGGTTGCCTACCGGAAAAGCGCACAAAAAGCCGAGGCAGTCCGATGATCCGAACAAATGGTATGATGGATGGGGTGTGGAGTGGACAAAAATGCCTCTCGTCGGCGGAGGATATTATAACGAGATGACCTGCGCTCCGTTGAAGGATGCTACTGTCCAGGATTTGAACGATTTTGACTGGCCGGACCCTTTCGATCCGGGTATCACGGAGGGTGTGAGAGAATATTACAAACATATTCACAATGATACCGAATTTGCCATTTTATCTAAATTCGGCGGCGCTGTGTTTGAACAAGCCTGGTATTTGCGGGGCATGGAAACGTTTTTATTAGACATGGTGGAAAACCCGGAGTTCGTTGAGGCGCTATTGACAAAAATCGCTGAGATTCAGAGGGGGTTTGACGAGGTATTGATAGAGGCCACAGGTGACTATGTCGATATTCTGCGCCTCAGTGGGGAAGATATGGGAACCCAGGAAAATCCTATTATCTCTCTTCCGATGTTTCGCCGTATGGTCAGACCTCATCTCGAAAGGCTGTGGGCTTATGCCAAAGGAAAACTGCTGAAAAAGAATCCGAATGCTAAAATAATGCTGCACTCCTGCGGGGCTGTGAGTTCGTTCCTTCCAGACTGGATTGAAATGAAGTTAGATGTTTTGGATCCTATTCAGCCAAAGGCCAAAGGTATGGATCCATTTGAATTGAAAGCCGCATTTGGCGACAAATTGACCTTTCACGGAGGCATTGATGCCCAGTATGTGCTGCCCTTCGGAACAGTAGAAGAGGTTCGCGAGCATACCCGGAAATATATCAAAGCCTTAGCTCCCGGAGGTGGATATCTCTGCGCGCCGGTCCATAACGTTCAGGGAGATGTTCCCCCTGAGAACCTGGTTGCCATGCGGGATGCCGTCGAGGAGTTTGGTTATTATCCAATCAATTTATAGCGTGTGAAAATACAACTTGAAGTACATGAAAGGAGGTTTGGAATACGCGAGAGAAGTAACATCTTGAGGTTGACTAAGGTGCTGGCAGTACACAGGTATTGGTTGCTAATTCTAAAAGTAATATCAAGGGGGAGTAAGGATGAAAATTAAACTATTTGCGTTATTCCTGGTCCTTGCAATGGCAGGGTTGATGGTCGTTTCAAATCCGAAAGAAGCGAAAGCTAAAGATGATAAAACTATCCAGGTGGTCTGGTTAAGCTTTGGACTCAGTCATGAATGGTTTCATTCCTTGTCTATTTTTGCCGAAGAGGAAGCCAGAAGCATAGAGAAGGAAGACGGCGTAAAGTTTGAATTTACCATCAAGGATGGTCAACGTAATCTACAAACTCAATTACAGCAGTTTGATCAACTGATCGCCCAAAAGAACGCTGATATTATCTATTTTGAGCCCATTGATCAGACAGCTATGGCCAGAATGGTAAAAAAAGTCAATAAGAAGCTTAATATACCGATTGGATCTGCAGGCATTATGACCAATGGTGGTCGTTATCTGTATGTTGGTTTGGATAATGTGGCTGCGACATACCGTTGCGGTGAGGCGCTTATCCGTTTACTCAATGAAAAATACGGCAAAGGCAATTGGCCCAAAAATACCGTGGTCATGGAGAACTGGGGGCCTGCGGGCATTTCGATTACAAGAGACCGTCATGCCGGTTTTTGGAAGGCTTTTGAACCGGCCCTTAAAGAAAACCCGACAGTGAAAATGGTTAATGCTACGGGCAACTGGGACCCTGCCACTGCTTTTAAAGCAGCAAGTGACTTGTTGACCAAGTATGGCGACAAACTGATCGGCGCCTATTCGCATGATGACCCATCAGCTACAGAAGGCATCGTGCGTGCTTTGGAGCTGAAAAAGCTGCAATATCCTGTAGGGGACCCGAAACATATCCCGATTGTAAGTTACGATGCCACTAAAACGGGTATGCAAGCGATTCGAGATAAAGAAATTGATGTCAT
>JAOZQV010000386.1:0-3268 GCA_029932035.1 Deltaproteobacteria bacterium
GTAAGGACCAGGTGTTGGACACCTGGGAAAATGAGGAGACAGGGCTTCAAATATCCATAAACCGTTACGGGGATGGAGAGCCCAAGTTACAGGTCGGTCCCAGGACCTATACCAAAAAAGATGGAACCAAGGGCGGCGCTACGAAGGCTGGCAGGCTCAGTATTGCCGATGTGCTCTGGCTTGAGGAGACAATAGTGGAGGTCAGGGAAAAGATGAACGAGTATTTCTTGGGAGAAAGTTAGGGTTCTGGGGAGTCGGGTTTCTGACCTCCTCTCATGCCAGGTCCTGGATACGAACACCTTTTTGTTTAAGTGCTTTTCTATTAGCAAGGAGCGGCTTCCCGACAATTTTGTCCACCACATAAATCAGGGTGCCTCCCTCTTTCGCATATATCTGGCCATAAGAAATGGGGACATCAGGGGTTGGACCACCTAAGAGCGATTCGGCCACCGAACTGACCTTGCGTTTGCCTGAGGCTAATAGCACCACGACTTTCGCCTGGTACACTAACTCAGCGCCCATGCTAACGGCATAGCGGGGACAATCTTTTTCCGAGGCGAAATGCCCGTCCGCCACGGCGTTGGCCACAGTATTGTCATCTAATTTCACTAACATGACCTTACTCCCCTTGAAAGGGATTCCTGACTCATGGAATGCCACATGGCCACGTCCGCCCACGCCTATGATTTGTAAATCAATGCCGCCTCCTTTTTTAATCTTTCGGGTATATGCGTCCAATATCCCTCTGCGAATCCAGGCGAGGAACTCTGAGTCGGGCCTGCTCTTTATGACAATGGACTTGCCTGCGTCGGTACCCATTTCCCGCCAATCCCCGGCATGTGCCTTGAGCTGGCGTACTAAATGCTTTTGATCTATCAGGGAACCAAAAGGGACACTGGTTTCAAGGAACTTGTTTTTTAGCAGGCCGAAAAACTCCTGAATCATGAAGTAACAATAGCTCTCCGGGTGCATCATTCGTTGTTGGGCGTTTTCTCCGGGGAGGCCCACGTATTCATCTAAATTGAAACTGCGTATCCGCGCTGTTTCAAACTCACCCGTATTGGCTGCCTTGGCTAAGCGCTTGTAAACACCGGTAGGTGAACCTCCGGTTGCCAGACCTAAGACGAACTCCTTCTTCTTGCCTAACACCTGGGCTATATTTTCTTTGACGGTTTCAGCAGCCACTTCGCTCATATGATTGAAGTTTTTAGTTATGATCACTCTGATAAACAATGGGTGCCTCCTTTTTCGAACCTGGAACTATCTGATGTAAATGGGTACAAATCAGTTGAGAGCGGTCTTTACCACGTCGGCAATCTGTGAGCAATGTTTTTCGGTGAGGTCATCGGTCGGTCCCTCAACCATGACACGGCACACGTTCTGAGTCCCGGAATAGCGTACTAACACCCGGCCCTCATCCCCAAGCTCGGTCTCAACCTCCCGGATTGCCTCCATCACCTCGGGCACCGAAGAGATCTCCGGTTTGTTCTTGACTTCCACATTGATCAGTTTTTGCGGAAAGATGTCCATCATTCCTGCTAATTCGGAAAGCGGTTTGTCCTCGCTGATCATTGCTGCGATCAGTTGCATTGCGGTGAGGATGCCGTCGCCGGTTGTATGGTGATTGAGAAAAATGAGGTGGCCCGAGTCCTCGCCTCCTATTACCGCGCCTAAACTCTGCATGTCTTCCAAGACATAGCGGTCGCCCACTTTGGCGGCATGATGTTTGAATCCGTATTTCTTGCAGGCAATTGTCAGGCCGAGGTTGCTCATTACGGTGCTTACCAATAGATCATTTTTCAACTTGCCCTGGTCTTTCAGCACCTTGGAGCATATAATAAGGATCTGATCGCCCGTGATCTCGCGCCCGTTTTCATCCACAGCGATCAAACGGTCCCCGTCGCCGTCAAAGGCCAGCCCGATGGCTGCGCCCTTTTCTTTTACGCGCTTTGATAGATCCTGTGTGTGCTGCGAGCCGCAATTATCGTTGATATTGATCCCATCGGGATTGTTGTGAATGATCTCCACATCCGCTCCCAGTTCGGTGAAGACAGCCGGGGCTACCTTGTAGGTGGCACCGTTGGATGCGTCAATGACGATCTTCATTCCCTCCATTGACAGTCTCCGCGGAAAGGAGCTTTTGATAAATACAATGTATCGCCCGTGGACATCATCAATCCGTTTGGCGTGACCCATTTTCCTGGCAGGGGGCGCCATTTCGGGAAGTTGACCTTTCAGGATGAGGTCTTCGATAAACGCTTCCTGATCGTCCGATAGTTTGAATCCTTCCCCTGAAAAGATCTTAATGCCGTTGTCCTGATAGGGGTTGTGGGAGGCCGAAATAACGATCCCCGCATCTGCCCGCATACTTTGGGTGATGAAAGCAATCCCCGGTGTGGGGAGCACCCCGACCAGATAGGGGTTGCCCCCCATGGAGGTAATGCCAGCCTCAAGGGAGCCTTCTAACATGTAGCCGGATATGCGGGTGTCTTTGCCGATGATAATCCTGGTCCGGTGGTCGCCATTACTGAACAAGTGGGTGACGGCCTGTCCCACGGAAAAAGCTGTCATGGCATCCATCGGGTAGCGGTTAGCTTCCCCCCTGATACCGTCCGTGCCGAATAATTTGCCCATCTCTTTCCCTCCTGATTTTATACAAGATTAACAATACTGTGCAGAGAATAATGAGGAAGGGACGAAGCCGACTCCTCAAATAGGGAATACTCAATTTCCAATTTGTTACCCAGGTTGTGTGATTAGTCTCTTGAAGAGAGCCAGTCCCGGCAAAACCGCGGCCGCCTGCCGGGAAATCCCATCAATGATCCCCTGGAGCCATGCTGTGCCCTTTTTTGAGATAACCGCAGGGAGGCCCTGCACCATCTCCACATAGGCCCCGTCATTTTGTTGCGTATGATCAAGAAACGCTTCCAGGAAGCCGTCTCGCGCCTCCAGGCCGCTCTTCTCTACGATCTCCCCTGAAAACAATTCAGAGAGCTGTTCGATGTTGTTGCAGAGTTCACGTTTGCCGGCGCCGGCCCGGCCTCTATCCCCATATTTCTCAAGGGAATTCTCTATCTTATCTGTCATAAGTTTGAGGCGTTTGATACGTTCCTTTTTGGCTAATGCCAGTTTGTCGAGTACTCCGGCATAGATAAGGTCGCCCAACTCTTGGGAAGTGAAAAAGGGCTGTCTCACATGGATATACCATTGTTCCAGGGCAGTTAGATTTGCAAGATAGAGAATATTCTTTTCAAGTAAGCGTGAAAGG
>JAOZQV010000386.1:3278-3608 GCA_029932035.1 Deltaproteobacteria bacterium
CACGGGGGGGTTTGGGGACGATCAAATTATTATTCGCTAAGACATCCTTACGCAGGATCGCACCCGCTACTACTACATTGCCGTAACCGAGCCGCACGGGTCCGACCATCCCTCCCTGGCCGCCTAAAAAGATGGCTGGCTGGTTGAGCATGACGCCCCGGGGGACGTCGCCAATAAGCGATGCAGTGGTCTTGTCGCCACTCGGTGTAAAATTGAAATGGATATAGGAACTGCCCACCTCGCTGTGGTCTTTCCGGCTCGTTCCCCCGGCCATGAGACAGTCACAGAAATTGATCAGGCTCCCCAAGGTGACAAAAGGGAACAGGATGG
>JAOZQV010000056.1 GCA_029932035.1 Deltaproteobacteria bacterium
TTGCACGCATTTTTAAGTGCCAGGGTGGCGTGGTCTGTGCCTTTAGCCTATAGTAAGTCTTGTCGATAGTACCAATCAACGGTTCGCTTTATACCAGCAGCTAAATCAGTTTCAGGTCTGTACCCAAGCTCATTCATTGCTTTAGAAATGTTTGAACCATGGTCGCTGGTTAAAAACTTTATCTTACTCTGAGAAAGAATCGGTTCTTTTCCCGTAATTCTTGAAAAGGCTTCAAAAAATCTTGCCAAAATTTCTGCGGAAGGTTTAGGGAATCTAAAGCGTGGCAAAGAAACATTAAGGGCCTGAGCAATAGTTTCTGCATATTCCCTAACCGTAATAACTCGAGGACCTGCCATGTTATAAATCTCGCCGAAACTGACTGGGTTATTTGCTAATAAACAAAAACCCTGAACGACATCCTCGATATAGGTTGGATGTAGGACCGCCTTTCCATCTCCAATAAGAAAGAACCTCTTGTTCCCGATTGCCCTATATAACGGCAACCGTCGTAAATCACCCGGCCCATAAACAAAATCGGGGCGGAGTACTGTCACTGACAGGTCTTTCCGTTTTTGGTGAAACCCTAAGACAAGTTTTTCTCCTTCACATTTAGTCAACTCATAGATATAGGGCGGTCTGTAAGGTAACGTTTCTGAGGCTTGAGCATGCCCTTTACCTTGCACTCCTGGCGTGCTACAAAAGATAAAATGCTTGACCTCGCCTTCATGTGCTGCTTCTATCAGATTCCGGGTCCCGTGAACGTTAACGGCAAAAAAAGCCTTTTCAGGAATACCCCACTTGCCGATTTGTGCCGCCAAATGATAAATTACTTGAGCATCCTTTACGGCTTCCTTAAGGGACTCTTTATCGGTAATATCTCCGTAAATGAACTCAACACGGTCAAGGTCCTTAAGCTCGCTGACGCTACTTGTTCTCCTTACCAAACATTTACACCGATGCCCCTCCTTAGCAAGCGCCCTCACCAAATGTGAACCAAGAAAGCCTGTTGCTCCGCTGATTAAAATATTCACTTGTTTGGACCTATTGATCGAGGATTTTGCGATTGTTACGATCAGCATGATAATTGACAACCAAACTTTCAATAACAGCTACCATTGTCTCCCAGGAGAACCTATGTTGTTCTTTTTTGATATTATTGATGAATTCCTCGGATTTCTGCTCCCGAAAAAAGCGCAAAATAGCTTGGGCCAGCTCGTCTGGGTCCCGGGGAGGAACAAGGTATCCTGTCTTTCCATCCTCAATCACTTCCGGTAAAGAACCCACCTTTGTGGCAATAACAGGTTTATCAAAGCCGAATGCGGTCTGAATGACCCCGCTGCCGGTAGCGGAAATATAGGGCTGGACCACGAGATCTGCAGCACTGAAGTAGCTTCTGATCTCTTCATTTGGCACATACTTATCAACCACAACCACAGCAGATTCGACATCTTTATCCTTGATTAAACGAAGGTATTTATCCTTATCCCCCCAAAACTCCCCAACCACCAGGAGAGTTACCTCAATTTTTGAAAGCACTTGAGGAAGCGCCTCGATGAGATATCTCAACCCTTTATACTCTCGAACAAAGCCAAAAAATAGGATAACGTTCCCCTGTAAGTCATGCTTTTTCCTAACTACATCAGGATCGGAAGGGCCAAAATTGAATACCTCATAAGTAGGATGGAAGGTTGTCCGCACCTCTGCTCCAGGAATCATGGAGAGAAGATCTTGTTGGTCCTCCGCTGAATGAACTATAAAAAAATCACCTGTTTTCAAGACAAATCTGGTCAGTATTTTGTCAACCCATTTGGATTCATGCTCCACCAAGTTATGGCATATATAAAGGATCTTGGTTTTACTGAAATGGTTTACAAGTGTTGAAATTATCCAGAATTGGGGTGCCCAGAATGAAACCCACCACGGTAGGATGACAAGATCCGCTCTATCCCTTACGATCTTTAAGGCGGCATTCACCCACGTGAAAGGATTCATTGAATCAATCAGCGGCAGCACACCCTCTTCTCGGATCTGCTCCTCGCTGGGGTCAATATCGGTTTTACCCGGAAAAAGAAATTGCGGGTATTGTCTGCTAAAAGAAATAAAGGTAGTTTCGTGTCGTTTCTTCAGGCACCTGAATAGAAGCGTGGTATAGTGTGATATCCCGCCGCGAAATGGATAAGTGGGTCCTATCAGAATGATTCTCATGGTTTGTGGTGGGAACTTAGGTGATCAAGTTCGATTCGTTTTACCCGTAAGAGAGTCTCCTCAATAAGCCTCCTGTTGAGGGAGATGATATCCGCCACTAATCCAATCATCAAAACCTGGAATCCAGTGATAAACAAAATGGCTGCCAGGATCAAAGACTGGATGTGCCCGCTACTCTGTCCTGCCAAGAAGTAAATCAGGAATCGAAAAGACGGTATCAGGCCGCCAAGAATAAAGAGAAGACCAATATACAAGAAAACGCGAAGGGGCCTATACATGGTAAAAGACCGAATCATCGTCGCCATTGACCTCGCAATGAACCTGGGAATGCTGTTGAAAAGCCTGGACTCGCGGGTGTCAGGGTTTGTCCCAATGGGCACGTTGGCAATGACCATGCGTTTATTGCTTCCTTGAATGATGGTTTCAATCGTATAAGAAAAATCAGTCACAATGTTCGTCTGCATAGCCGCCTCACGGCTGAAGGCACGAAATCCGCTCACGGCATCAAGGACATCTGTGTCAGAAAGAAGGCGCACCATAAAGCTTCCCAGTTTCTGGAGCTTTTTTTTCGATCCACTGAAATGTGGCATCTTGTCGGTATTCCGATCACCAATCACCATGTCAGCCTCGCCCTTCAAAATAGGGGCAATAAGCTTTGGAATATCCTGGCCTCGATACTGGTTATCGCCATCGGTGTTGACGATGACATCTGCCCCGAGTTTTAGGCTTGCATTCAGCCCAACAAAAAATGTAGTGGCAAGGCCTCTGTTGCGGATATTTCTGGCAATATGGTCCACGCCTATCTCTTTAGCGACAGAGATGGTTTTGTCTGTACTGCCATCGTCAATGACAAGGATTTCTACCTGATCCACACCATCTATCTGGCGCGGGATATCCCGGACCGTTAACGGCAATGTCTGTTCTTCATTATAGCAAGGTATTTGAACAATGAGTTTCATGGTTCAGCCCTATTCCAAAGAATGACTTCATTTCGTCCTATTCAATATCAAAAGAGCATGTTGCAATGGCAGCTAACATAACTCTCCTATCTGTTGCTAATCAAAATGTGGTTAAGTAATCACAGTGAAGTGTTATAGTTAATAATATTAATAAAATGTATACATGTATCCAAAAACTATCTCAAGTTAGTAGAAATTGCCGAACAGTTTGTGGCGGTATCTCACCGGATATTGATTTGAGTTCTATTGATCGCTGATCTCTATTATAGGTCAATAGCTCATCTACTGCAATACCAAAACTGCATTTGAAAATCTATTGGATCTGCATGGGTTCATTAAACGCTTCTGGCCATGACGAAGATGCCGGTGAGATTCTTACGGTGGAAAATAAGCTGGTACGGCTGAAGCTGCAACATTGATTTGTGGGAAGGAAATCTTGTTTATCTATGCCTGCCCAGCGGAACGCGGGGTTATCGTATATGTTTCCCCGTTACCATATTGATATGTCATCATGTTTTTGTCGAAAATTTTTGCAACATCGGGTAGAGATTGGTGAAGCCCGCCTTACCTCTTACTGCTTATCACATAGACCCAATTCAAGGAAAGATCGATTCTATGGAAATGGGGCGCCCCCTTTTCTAAGAAAGACTCAATTGCTCCACATGGCATAATCTCCTTTGTGGTGTGCCCTCTCCCATGTCTTTTTTGACTGATCTCATCAACAACAGAAAACCCATGCTCGTTAAAATCGAGAAGCACCATCTTCCCCTTTCCCGAGAAAATACGCAGCAGTTGTCTGAGTACGGCTTCAGGGTGTCTGACTTCGTGAAAGAGATTTGCACAGACAATGTTGTCAAGGCAACCATCCCGGAAACAGGGCTGATGGAGGTCTAATTGGAGCCAGTGAATATTTTGAACCTCGGAAAAGGGCGCAGCATACTTAACAGCATCTAACTTTTCTCGCTTAATATCTCCTGATACAATCTGACACCCTTTTTCAACAAGGACTCGTGTCATCCGAGCAGATCCGGTCGCTGCATCAAAAACTAAATCTCCCGGATCAATATCAGCCAGCTCTATCGCCCTTTCATACTCATCAAAGAGGCTATAGCCCATTTCTGAAAGATACTCATCTGTGCTCTTTTTCTCTTTCATTCTTTAGAACTCCGGTATCTTTTCCGTAGGATTGACTTGATGATTATGACTGTTTAGAAGGAAAACAGTCACGAAGCGCTGCCCTCAAATGCTTCCTCATATCTGGCGTTATCTCTTCCTCTGCCGCTTTTTTAGACAGCTCGATCGATTTTCGTAACGAATCAACACATTCTCTGCACTCAGGGCAGTGGCGGAGGTGGTTTTCGATCTCGCGGCAGATATCATCATGCAATTCACCGTCTAAATATTCCGATATCCTTTCAAAATCTTTTTTACATTCCTCCTTCATTGGGCTCTTCCTTCCATATATTGTTTTGATATTTCTTCCCTCATAAAGAGGCGTGCCCTGTGCAGCCTTGTTTTAACCGATTGCGTTGATATCTCGAGAATTTCGGCTGTTTCTTTTGTGTTGAATCCCTCGATCTCCCTAAGGTTAAATACCAGCCTGTACTTGTGGGGAAGTGTCTGAATAGCCACATCAATGATTCTTTTCAATTCAGCCCGCATGACATTATCAGATGGATCATCCGACCAATCCGGAATTTCATATTTGCCATCAGATCCATCCTCATGGATAAAGGAATCAAGGGATATCTCATAATCGGGTTCACATTTCTTCTTTCGTCGTTTCCTAATACATGCCCTGGCGGCGATCATAAAAAGCCAGTTCTTCAATTTGGTCTCTCCACGGAAGTCCTTAAGATATCGGAAGGCATTTAAGAAGGTCTCCTGTGCGATATCCTCTGCATCCTGGAGATGACCGCACATCTTCAGACCAAAGGTAAATATCCGGTCCTCATACCGCCCCACAATCTTTTCCATGGCCTCCATGGAGCCCGCCTTGAATTCGGTGATCAAATGATGGTCGGTTGGGTTGGAAGCTATGCTTTTCATCTTAAATCCTTGATTCAGATCTTATCTACAGATGTTGTTAAGTGGTTGAGTAATCCCATCAAAGCGAAATAGCTACAATAATTCGCAATTCCTAAATCCATGTAAAAAGGACTTTTTACATGGGTGTCATATATTGAATCATACATTATCCAAACAGTATGTCAACTTTTTGCGATGTGTGGGGTCAGGTCCGTGGAGGGGGGCTCTTTTCCGGGTTGGATATAATGGCTTGGAGAGATCCTGATGTGCTTGGAGCGTATCCAAAGGCCCTCGCTCCGGTCCTGGTTCCAATTCAGAGGATAAAATTAGGGGGAGAAGGTGGTTATTTCCACTTTGACTTGATCAGTTTAAGCGCCGGTTCCGATGAAATAATATAATATACGCTCCCCTCGTCTGAGCGGATGCTGTCTCCCATTATTTTCATACTACTGTTAAGCTTCACAGTGGCGAGGATATTGAGTTTTCCATCAGCCTGTTTGGCCTTTTCATACTGCTCCCTTGTAAGCTTGCCTTCAGGGTCGAAGACCCAGTATATGATTTTGTTGTGGGCCATAACCGTTGGGTCGCCAAAATCGAAGGATAAGGACCCCACTAATGCTTGAATCTTCTTTATGGTGGTCGCCGCATATCGCTCGTAAAGGATAACAACCTTGTCCGTAGCCTTGTCCGCAACCACGTAGAGGTCACCGTCTTTAAATTTGAAGGTCCAGGGGTTTGCGGCTTCCACGGGATGCTTTAGAGCAGTTGCCCTTTGCCCGTCTGTCAGCTTCTTTCCAAGGGTATAGTCTCCTCGAGATATATTCAGTCTCTCCACCTTTCCCAGAAGATCTGAAAGTTTATCGGAGGAACATGCGGATGAAAATGGCAAGAGGAGCAATATCAAAATTGCAATTTTTATAGACGTAAGATTCACTATAATAACCTAAGGGTTGCAAAAAGCCGCCCCAATCATCCCGGTTTGCGCTGGTTGATTGGGGCGGCGGATTAACAAGAATACGTCACAGACTACTGTTTGTAACGCAGCCTCTGTTCTTCTTCAATGAGTTTAATGGTTTCGGCGCTGCCGCCTGTTCTGGTCCAGATGTGTTCGGGTTTAGCGAGAAGCTCCGAAATGACCTTGCGGTATTTCTCTCCCTGACCGGCGTGTTCCGCCAGTTCCTGAACCTCAGGCAGGAACTCATGGTAGAAATTCCTGGCAATCTCATACATGCCGTGCCAATGCACATAGTCCGGGGCCTGCATGGCCGCAGCCATTCTTGCCCTGCGTCCTTCATGATGCCAGATTTCAAACCATGTATAGCCCAGCTTGGTCTGGAAACCGCTCCCTTTCCAGATGCCATCCTTCTTCAACATCCCGACCAGTTTCTTTCCCGGTTTGGCAAACTTATCGTTATAAAGATTGACCAGATCGTCCAACTGACCATAGAAATCCTGAATCTGGTTAATCCCGTGACAGGACTTACACATCCCCTGCATTACGGCACGTCTCTCCTGCCAGGAAACCACTGACTTTATGGTCTTTGCGGCGATGACCTTTTTCAGCTTGTCTCCTTCCCTGACGTAGGTCTTGGCCATTTCCTTCTGCCCGGGCCGGGGAGCGATATCACCCGTAATATCGGCTATGGTACCGTCTGTAAATGTCACCCTGTTCAGTTTGGACGAGATAGGCGCCCGCAGATTCCAGGACAGCCGATCTCCCACATTATGTGTACTTGGAGCGACCGAACCGTTCAGTTTCACAAAGGCGCCCATGTGGCAGGTAGAACACGTGGGAGCGGTAAAGTAGTCATCGCCTAACACCCACTTCCCGTCTTTCATGATATTCATACTGGCCGGACCACCCATTTTCATGGCTGAATAGAAGGCGATGCCATGTTTGCTTTCCTCATAGATTTCCTTTTGCGGATGATCAGGTCCTAAATGACACTTGCCGCAGTTTTCAGGCTGTCTGGCCACGCTGGCCTTGAAAGAGTGCTTGGAGTGGCATGCAATACAGACCCCTTTGCTGCCATCGGGATTGATCCTGCCGATGCCGGTGTTGGGCCAGGTGTTGTGGTCCATCTGCGGGGCGTCTGTCTTGGAACGGAGCGGTTTACCGTTTTTATCCCGTTTGAGCGCCACCACAGAGCCGTGACACTGCCAGCAACCGCTGGCCATGTTGGCCTTGTTGCCCGGCATACCCCCCACGATCTCGGCAAGCATGTTGTCTAATGATGCCATGATCTCACCGGCCGTGGCATGATGAGACGGCGCCATCTGTTTGGCCTCCGGCTCGTGGCATTTGGCGCAGTCGTTGGGCGTTAAGATGGCCTTGATGAAAGCGCCCTCATGCATATAGCCCATCTCGTCGCCCTTGTCTGCCGCATGGCAGGTGAAACAACCCACCTGGCCTTCCTTAGCCGCCGCATGTGGCGAAGTTTCCCACGATAATACTAAAGATTTGTTTTCTTTTAGGTGACACATAATGCACTTTTTGTTGATTTCCTGCATCTTGGGATCTTTCACATCAAAGGACTCTTCTGTCAACGCGAATGCAGTCCCCGTTGCAAAAACTCCCAAAACAAGCACAATAAGCGCCCATTTAATTTTACACATCTTTTTACCTCCTTGTTTGCATTGTGACGCGGCAAAATCGCTCAGGCCTTGAGTCTATCTCCTGTCAACAAAGCCCCTCAGCTACGAATCCGGTCAAACTATCTCTTTTTGTCACCCCCTTTCGCAAATGGATTCATAAAAAGGCCTTTTCTTACTCATACTCATAATCTTAATCATAATCGTGTTGAGTAAGATTAGGATTAAGATTAAGAGTATGAAACAGAAACGCTATCTAATCCCTCAACCCCTGAACACTTACCATATTCTCTAAGAAGACGCTTTTTCTTCCTCTAACCAGAGGGGAAATATCTTACTCAGCATAAAAAGGACAATAAAAGGCAAACTCATCAGGACGATGACCGTTATAATACCCTCTTTGTCGAACCATTCCGGGTGAAACTGGGTGTAGCCACGGGTGCTTTTTGACATCAACTGCCCCCCGATAACCACATTCCACCTCATTAACAGGACCTGCAAAAGGAGAATAATGGAAACAGTCGCCGCAAAAAATTTAAAAACTGATGCCTTCATCTTAAATAAGCACAACCAGCCTAACAGCAGCAGCGGCAACACGGAACAGATTCCAACCTGCCATACCCAGAATGAGTAAAAAAGTGGCCCGTTCAGCAACCCCTCCACGGCATGATGGTACCACGTCCTCAGATAGGAGTGGGAAAACACCTCTAACATCTCAAAGGAGAAGGCAAGGATGAAAAATCCGGCAAGGATATTGATGCAGGTCCGGACACAGCCCAAATCTACCGGTTGATTCCGCAATTTCTTAATCACGATATAGGCCAAAACAAGCGCCGAGATCCCTGATACACACGCGGAGAACAGAAAAATAACCGGCATAAGAGGCGTTGACCAGCTTGGATTCGCCTTTACACCCCCAAAGAGAAACCCCACGTATCCGTGAAGCACTGTGGCTACAGGGATACCGATGGCCACCAGAAATTTGATAATCTTCCGGTCCAGTTCAAGGGACTCGGGTGAAAGATTTGTGCTGTCCATGGTGAGCACGCGGTATAGGATATTCATGATCCCCTTTGATTTTAATCTGAGTTTTACGAAAGTCGGTCTGTAAACAAGCAGAAGAATCAGCCCTATAAGAATGATAGCAACCGTGAATATAAATCCAGCCCCTGACATGGCCGAGGTTGGACTCGGTGTTATCATCATATTATGATTCCGTTCAGGTCTGCCGAGATGCATCAACAAAGGGAACATGGCGCAGGATAGAAAGGCAAAGGCAAAAACAAGGGAAAAGCGGGAAATAGGCTTCAGGGATTTAACTCCGAATACATAATAAAGGGCGGCTACGATGAAAGATCCGTCCACCAACCCGGTAAGATAGGGGTATAACACGATCATCATACTCCAGTGGACGTGAAGGTCGTTGGGGAAAACAAAGTTCAGAGCATCCATTAAACCACCTCCCGCCTGAGGCCCTTGTAGTAAAGCGCGGGGTAGGTTCCCATGTCTTTCTTAAGGACCGTAAGGACTTCGTGTTCGTGCAGGAGCTTGTAAACCTCCGAGTTTTTGTCGTTCAGGTCGCCAAACTTACGCGCCCCGGTGGGGCAAACAGTGACGCAGGCCGGCAACAACCCCTTGCGGACCCGGTGATAGCACCAGGTGCACTTTTCCGCCGTCCTCGTAACCGGATCGAGATAACGGGCCGAATAGGGGCAGGCCTGGATGCAGTAAGCGCAGCCCACACAGCGCTCACGATCCACTAAGACAAAACCGTCAGGCGTTTTGAAGGTGGCCCCAACAGGACACACCTGCACGCATGGGGGTTCTTTACACATATTACACAGCTTAGGCACAAAAAAGGTGTCTCGAACCTCCACCTCTATATCTGTTCGTGGAGACTGGTAGCCGTCAAATCCCCCGTGGGGGGAATCCACATAGACCTCATCGTCAAAATCCTTGAGATACCGCTCTACCCAGGTCCTGTAGTAACCATCCGGGACATTGAATTCCCTTCGGTCGGCCACGCAGCAGGAGCCACAGCCAATGCAGCGTGTGATATCCACAATGAAGGCAAAGCGCTGATCGAACATGTCCCATTTCTTGCCTCGGATTCCGGGAATCTGCTCCGGGACTTCCGGAGTAGCTGCTCCCATGGGCATAGGAATCACTAAGAGGAGAGAACCCGCAATGGTGCCGTTAAGAACTTTCTTTATAAAAGCCCGGCGCTCCTTATCCAGCTTGGCTTCCGGCTCGCCCATCAACTTTTCTCCTTTATGCCAACGATTTTTTTTGCCCGGTTAATATATTTGAGGGGGGCATGCACATGATGGCACTGATCACAGGTATGGGAAACTTTGACCTTCTGCTCCTCGAGATGCTCAGGCATGATAACCGTCTTGATAACCTCCCCTGGTCTGGCCTGGATCGCTTTGTTATGGCAGCGCAGGCACAGAACCTTGATCTCTTCCTTCTTTTTGACAGGAAGTTTCCCATAAACCTTACCCGCCTTGACGTGATCGGCATAGGGACCGTGGCAGAATTCGCATGAGATGGTCTTGTGAAGGCCTGTTAAATGGATATTTGCTTCATAGGGGTGACAGGAGAGGCAGGAGGCGTTTGTCATGTGACGGATCTCCTGGTTTGCCTCTTCATCAATGGCATCGGCACGGTAAGGACCATACTTGCCGAATGATTTAGGAGTCAAAACCATCTTTGCGACGAATCCAACGACTGCAAAAATTAGAAGGCCCAGAACGATACGCTTGATGTGGGAATTATAACTTGATTTCACCTTCCGTCTCCGTGATGCCCGGGGTTTCGGCCAAGGGCCCGGATGAGTGATTAGTGCCTACTCTATTTATTGAAAATCTGGATAGAATCGTCAAGTAACAATAATGTAAAAGGTGTAACAAACCTATCTATGATTTCAGCAGTGAGCCCTGAGAATGGGCAGGATAACACCGCCGGAAGGGATAATATGAACGTCAGGCCGGGGGCATATCTCTGTGCCTATTTCAAAGGCCTCCTGTAGGCCATCCGCATATATAAATCCCATCCTCTCCGCCTTTTCCGCTGGGATATCCTCAGAGACTAAGACAATCTTGAACCGGTGCTGAATCGCCAAGGTCATGCCCAATGCCATATTGAAATCGATGGCGCCCCCTTTCATGATCAGGCGGTTATGGCTGAAGTGATCGAGCACACCCCCTAAGAGATCATCCCCGTGCTCCCTGTGAAAGCTGTGAAAGCTGTCAACAAAAGCATCAGGAAGGTCTCCTGTGAGGTCTGCGCATAGGATGATACAGCCTCCCTCTTTAGTCACCATGGAGGCCGGCGCAAGGGGTTTTACTATCTGGGGACCTTCTGTATAGGGGAAGGATGTAATTACGGTCAGGTCCGCCTTTCGGTCGAATTCCTGAGAGATAATCTCCTTGGATTTCTCAATGCCCGCCAAATGCGCATTCACAGGATCTCCTGCAATTAGATCATTGACTTGATCGTTCTGATCTAAGATGCTGTTAATGATGAAATCGAGGGGGGCCGATCGGGCAATGTCACAAACCTGCCTATAAAAAAGATTACCCTCAATCTTTCCGAGACCTGTCCCCTCATGAAAGGTGTATTGAAAGTGATGATCGAGGATGGAATCGAAGTCTGCAACACCTGGGAAAAGGATTTTCCCTCCTCCTCCGAATCCGTTCATGGGATGTGGAAAGACAGAGCCTATTCCGATCCTGAAATGGGCCTCGTGGACCTTTCTATTGATTTTAACGGTCCTCCCTGTCCGGAGTTGGCCAACAGGGATAAGATCCGGGGCATGACAGTCATGATTGTTAAATCTGTATCGTTCTACGAGTTCTGTCCCAAAAGCGCCCTCGATCTCCTCAAGTGTCAGCCCCCGATGGGTGCCTAAGGCCATTATAATTTGGATGTTGCTGTCAGGAATGCCGGCCCTCTCTAACTCTTCAAGCGCCGCTTTTAGGATAACCCCCTTGGGGGAAGCACGGGTCAGGTCCTCAACGAGGATGGCAATTGTGTCCGAGGGTAAGAGACGTTCGGTCAGGCGGGAGGATTCAATCGGATTTCTTAAGGCTTTGGTAGTTAGACCGCTGACGTCATTAGTTGGAGGCTGATCGTCAAGAATGGCAAATGTCAGGAGATTCCACTCGGGAGGGATGTTAAAGAGCTCCTTTTCACCTCTTTTAATGATGAAGGTCTTATGCATATTTTCGTTACACTAACAGATATTTCTTCCTGACTTCCTCATTCTCTCTTAAGTCTTCAATGGTCCCATGATAACGGATCACGCCGTTATCAATGACGTATCCCTCATCGCTGAGTCCCAGGGCGACCTTTTGATTCTGCTCGGCCAACAGGACCGTTAAACCTTTGTCTCTCAACTTGCCGATCCGTTTTTCTAAATCCTCTACGATCAGGGGGGCAAGCCCCTCTGTGGGCTCATCCAATAAAAGGAACTCGGGGTTGGTCATAAGGGCCCGGGCAATGGTGAGCATCTGCTGTTCCCCACCGCTCAAAAAACCTGCCTTGCGGGAATCTATGTGTCCGAGGGCAGGAAAAAAATCATAGATGCTCTCCTTGGTCCACATCTGGGCAGCGCCGACCTTACGTTCCGATATCTCGAGATTGTCTCCAACCGTTAAATCGGCAAAAACCCTCCGGTTATCAGGCACATATCCCATACCCTGCCGGGCTAATTGATACGGTTTTTTGCCCTTTATGTTCTTCCCCTTGAACCGGATGATCCCCTCTTTAGGCGGCGTCAAGCCCATGATGCTTCTCATGGTCGTGCTTTTCCCGGCCCCGTTCCTGCCCAAGAGGCAGACGATCTCCCCCTTTGGGACATTGAGTGATACCCCGAACAGGATGTGGCTCAGGCCGTAGTAGGTATGAATCCCTTCCACTTCCAACATGGTCAGGCGCCTCCCAAGTAGCATTCCTGGACCCGGGCAGAATTCCTCACCTCGTCAGGCCCTCCCTGAAGAATGGTTATTCCCTGATGCATCACCATAATGCTCTCGGCAACATTGAATACTACTTCCATATCGTGCTCGCAAAAGAGGATGGTTAATCCTTGTGAATCGGCCAATCGCCTGATCAGCTCCATGGTGGCCGCGGTTTCCTCGGGAGACATCCCTGCCGTGGGCTCATCAAGAACCAGTAGCTCGGGCTTGTTGCCCAAGGCTATGGCTATCTCCAATGTTCTCTGGTCTCCATGGGCCAACGAACCTGCTGTGGCATCAGCCTTATCGGAAAGGCCCACATTTTCTAAGATCGTATTGGTTTCCTCTACAGCGAGTGTTTCAGCAGGCCTGAAAAGCCTGACGCTCTTTCTCTGCTGGGAAAGAACCGACACCTGCACATTCCTGAAGACGGTGAGACGGGGGAAGATGTTGGCTATCTGAAATGAGCGGGCAATCCCCTTTCTACAGATCTCATAGGGAGGGAGTTTAGAGATATCCTCATCGTTGAAGATTATCTTCCCCCTATCCGGCTTGAGCTGCCCGGTGATCAGGTTGAAGAGCGTTGTCTTTCCTGCGCCATTGGGCCCGATGACTGCCACTAACTGGCCGGCCTCCACCGCCAGATTAGCGCCGCTGACAGCCTTGAAATCCTCAAACGATTTATGTATTCCCTCCACC
>JAOZQV010000387.1 GCA_029932035.1 Deltaproteobacteria bacterium
TCAGCAATTAGGGGAGATCTTAGGGGGGTGGATCCGGTTCGGATGGCAGGATGACGAAGCGGCTGTTGATTGTAAGAGCATCTATTCGGGCGGCTTAAACATAAGTGGAACCCTCTGGGGCCGTGAGTGCGATAACATCGGGATAGGCTATGCCCACCTGATAGGCGGGAACTTAGATGTGGACCACACGGACATATTCGAGATCTATAGCCGGTTCGCCCTGAACGACATATTTGCCGTCACAGGGGACATACAATATATGAAAGACTCAATGGAAGAGGGCGACAATCCGAGAGGCTGGATTTTTGGGCTGCGGATGACAGCGGAATTTTAAAGCATCACAAAATGAACTTACTCTCTCCTCGGTCCATAGGCAAGGCCGTTTCGTCAGCCTGGGCGAGATGGCCTTGTCTCTCATTCGGAACATTCAGGGGAAAAACCCGGCGATTCCCTGCCTAATCGGCCTTGGAGCGGAAGAAAATATATCAGGGAGCAATCCCTCTGGTTGCGTAATTATCTGTTTTGTTCTACATAGGCTATTATCATGCACATATCTGAAGGAATTTTATCCGGTCCGGTCCTGATCTCGGGAATTGCGTTAGCTGCAGCCGGCACGGCCATTGGACTGAAAAAATTGGATTACGACCGTATTCCCCGCGCCGCGATCCTTTCCGCCGCTTTTTTTGTGGCCTCCCTGATCCATGTTCCCATCGGCCCTTCGAGCGTTCATCTTATCCTCAACGGCATTATCGGGCTCATCCTGGGATGGGGCGCTTTCCCGGTCATATTAGTGGCCCTGACGCTCCAGGCCATGTTATTCCAGTTCGGAGGCATCACAACCCTTGGAGTCAACACCATGATCATGGCATTGCCGGCAGTTTTCTGCTACTATCTTTTCGGCCGCCTGGTCGGCAAGCGACCCCATATCGCCATGCCTGCCGCGTTCGCCTGCGGCGCCCTTTCAGTCTTCTTTGGCGCCGTTATGGTCGGGCTGGCCTTGACCTTCACGGAGGAGAACTTTCTCAAGGTCTCCTATTTGGTGGTAATTGCGCACCTTCCCGTGATGATCATAGAGGGGATCATCACCGCGTTTTGTGTGGCATTTCTCAGAAAAGTGCAGCCCGACATGCTTCCAGGATACTCAAAACAAACATCCTTTACGCCGTCAAAAGAAACTGCCGGAGATTGATGGTAGTTTTTGGGAGGGCGGCAATAAGTTCTTGAGGGTTTCTATTACCCGCTGGAGGAAAAGATGCGTACAAACAGTTTGACAAGAAATTGTATGTGTTGCAGAAAAATTGTTGGCTTTATGCTTTTCATGATGGCTTGTGTTGTCTGGGCCGGCCCTGTGATGGCCCATAGAGCGATTATCTTCGCATGGGTAGAAGGGGAAAAAATATTCACCGAAAGCAAGTTTAGTGGTGGAAGACCGGTCAAGCAAGGAGATATCATCGTTTATGATTTGGAAAATAACCAGCTCCTTAAAGGAAAAACCGATGACAAGGGAGAATTCTCTTTTGAGATTCCTAAAAGGACTTCCTTGAAAATTGTCCTTATCGCCGGTATGGGACATCGGGGAGAATGGACCATCCCCGTTAGCGAGCTCGAAGATGTGGCCGGACCACAGACAGAAATAACCACATCTCAGAAAATTGCCCCAAAAAAAGCTGAAGACCAGGAAGAAACATGCGACATCACTTTGGGTGAGATCCGGCAGATTGTGGAACAAGCCCTTGACAAGAGGCTCAAACCGGTAATGAAAATCCTCGTTGAGTCGCGGGAAAACCGTCCTACCTTCAGAGATATCGTTGGTGGTATTGGCTACATCCTGGGTTTAGTGGGGGTTGCAGTCTATTTTAACTATCGTCGCAAATTGGCTGAAATGGAAGGGAAGAAAACGGACTGATCTATGCTGCAAGAGCCATTTTCCACAGGAAACTCCCAGATACACCGTCTCGACCCGAGATTCAAGATGGTCTTGGCAACGGTCTATGCCTTTGTTGTTGCCCTTTCAAATAGTTTTCCGGCCCTCATTGCGGCCCTCATCTTCTCTTTTGCTCTAATCGGTTTGTGCCGGTTGGGTTTCCTGGAAGTCGCCAAGCGGATTGCTCTGGTAAACGGCTTTATTGTTTTTTTGTGGGTTGTCGTTCCCCTTACCTATGACGGTCAATCCATTTACTATTTGGGGCCTTTTGGGGTGAGCCGTGAAGGCGTCCTTGTTTCAGCCCGGATAACGCTCAAATCTAACGCTATTCTCTTGGCCTTTATAGCCCTGATCGCTTCGAGCACTGTTGCCACATTGGGAAGCGCACTGAGTCGCCTGAAGATTCCTGCGAAGATCATTTACCTCCTGTTGCTGAACTATCGATATATATTTGTGATGGAGGAAGAGTATCGTCGTTTGCTAAGATCAGCGAGTATCCGCGGCTTTCGGCCGGCTTCGAACTTGCACACCTACAAGACATACGCGTATCTAATCGGCATACTATTTGTGAAGGCCTCGGACCGCGCGGAACGTGTGTATAATGCCATGCTTTGCCGCGGGTTTGCCGGAAAATTTTATTCCCTTCATGAGTTCTCGTTCTCACGGCTCGATTTGATCTGGTTGGTCGTTATGACGATTGTCATCATTGGACTGGAGATTTTAGAATGGGTGAAAATAGCGTGATAATTCAGCTTGAAAATATTGATTTTTCGTACGCAGGGGGTAAACCGGTGTTAGATGATCTCTGCTTCACCCTCGAAGAAGGGGCGAAATTGGGAATTATCGGCCATAATGGAAGTGGCAAGACCACCATGTTGCATATAATCATGGGGCTCCTCAAACCCTCATCCGGCACTATCCGGGCCTTCGGAAAACCGATTGAAACAAAAAAAGATTTCCTTGATGTAAGACGCAAAATAGGATTTCTGTTCCAAGACGCTGACGACCAGCTCTTCTGCCCAACGGTCCTGGAGGATATTGCCTTCGGCCCCCTCAATCTCGGAAAAAGTCCAACAGAGGCCCGCAAAATGGCCATGGAAACCTTAGAAAGGCTAAATCTAAAAGGCTTTGAGGAGCGTGTGACTCACAAGCTTTCCGGGGGGGAGAAAAAGCTTGTGGCGCTTGCAACGGTCCTGGTAATGGAGCCAAAGGCGCTTCTCTTGGATGAACCCACCACCGGTCTTGACGAGGACACAAATATCCGAATTATCACCCTCCTGAACAGTCTCGACATCGGCTATATCATCGTTTCCCACGAGTACGATTTCTTAGCCCGCACAACTCGCGACATCTATAGTGTGCAAAACGGTCAAATTGTCTATGATGGAGATTCAAGCGCCCTTCACAGTCACTACCACAGGCATCTGATGGGGAAGTTCAGGCACCGTCACGAGACATTAAGTTCGCAGATTTGAAAGTTGCTTTTTCCCAGTCTTAGCAATAAACAACCCGAGAGTTTACCCTAACGTTGCATAAACCTTCGGCCCAAAACCGCTACGCTCGCTCTATATGAGGCCATCAAGAAACATTGGTCCATTTTCAAGACTGTGTCCTATGTTCAATACGCTTTCATCCTTGAAAACGGCCCATCGTCCCTTGCTGACCTAA
>JAOZQV010000057.1 GCA_029932035.1 Deltaproteobacteria bacterium
GGAAATTCGAAACGGCTGCTCCGCAACAACAATCATCAATCCCCAGTACCCAACCCGCCACACAACCGGCGGGTAAATCTTCAATCGCCAATCTTCCATCGTCAATCCAAAGGGTTCCCATCGTTGCAATGACCGCCCATGCCATGAAGGGTGATAGGGAAAAATGCCTTGAGGCAGGCATGGATGACTATATCACTAAGCCGTTAAAAAGAGAGATTGTCTTTGAGATCCTTGAAGAACAGGTTTTCGGGTTGAAAAGAGAGGCTGCGGATGAGATGAAGAATGGAGGAAAGTGAAATGAAAATCCTCATTGTAGATGATAATAAGGTGAATCTTTACCTGTTGGAGATCCTCCTGACGAAAAAAGGTTATGAGGTCAAATCAACCTTAAATGGGGCTGAGGCCCTAAAAAAGCTCAGATCTGAACAATTTGACTTGATCATATCCGATATCCTCATGCCTGTTATGGATGGGTTTCAACTGTGTCGGGAAGTAAAGGGAGACGACGACCTGAAGGATATCCCCTTTGTCTTTTACACCTCCACTTATACGGATGAAAAAGACAAAAACTTCGCCCTAAAGTTGGGAGCATCCAAATTCTTGCGAAAACCGACTGAGCCGGATAAGTTCATAGGAATCATACAGAAAATGATGGAAGATGTGGAAAGGGGAAAATTGGAGCGAGGGGAGCCGATCTTAGAGGACAGAGAGGAGGTGTTCAAGCTCTACAGCGAGCGCCTCGTTAATAAGTTGGAAAAAAAGATGTTAGATCTAAAAAAGGAGGTCGCCAGGCGTGAGGAGGCCGAAGAGGCATTGCGCAGGGCCAATGAAGATCTCCTTATTTTCAATCAAGAGCTGGGGAAAAAGGTTCAGGAGAGGACCCAGGATTTAAGAGCAAAAGACCAGCAACTGATCGAGGCGGAAAAATTTGCGGCGGTGGGAAGAATGGCAAACAGGGTGGCAGATGAACTCAGAAACCCTTTGACGGTCATCGGCGGTTTTACCCGAAGAATATATGAAAAGACTCCTGATGATGATCCGAAAAAGAAGTATCTTGAGATCATTGTTCGAGAGGTCATAGACCTGGAGAAAAAAGTCTCAGAGATCCTGAAAATGGAACCAGAGGATTAATGATTGACGATAAGAAATATCGGAGGAGAAACCGATGTCATTTTCAAGACAAGAAATTGAGGATGCCCTAAGAGAGTGGAATCTTGCCTGGGACAAGCATGATCTCGACGGAGTTATGGAGTTATTTCATGATGAAATAGTGTTTGAAAACTGGACCGGGGGGAAGGCCTGCGGAAAGGAGACGCTCAGGAAGGCGTGGGCGCCCTGGTTTGCAAATCATGGGGGATTTCGATTTATCGAGGAAGAGACCTTTATTGATGAAAAGGAACAGAAAGCCCTTTACCGATGGTTACTCGAATGGCCTTCTTTCGAAAAAGGGTATGAGGGAAAGCCTGAAAAACGACGGGGTGTAGATGTCCTCCATTTCCAAGACGGGAAGATCATAAAAAAACTTACTTATTCAAAAACAACCATTGATATAGGTGGAGAAAAACATTCTCTCACCGTTTAAACGGTTCAAGAAAGGGAGGTAACAAGATGTGGGATGCAGAGAAGTGTGATCTTTGTGGTGATTGTCTTGTTCGCTGTCAGTATGTGGACTTTGATAAAGATAAGGCCGTTGCGCAGATCAAAGAACTGATGGAGGGAAAACCGGCTGAAATCTTGAAGGAGTGCATTACCTGCTGTGCATGTAATGAATACTGCCCTACGGGCGCCAATCCCTTTGATCTGATAAACAGACTCCAGGAGGTTCATAATTCGCTCCCCATACCTGAAAAAATGAGGACCTTCATGGATGCCGGGGCAACGGTGCCTTCCGCACTAATCAAGGGCGACGAATCAAAACCGGTCCTATCACTCTGCGTCATGGACCATCCCTTGCCCGCTGATGCGATGGGGGGCCAAATGTTTGATGGGATGACCGTTGCCAAAGGTGGTGAATATTTCTGTTACTTGGGCTACGTGCATATCGGTCTGGATAGTCCCCTTAAAGAACAAGCCCAGTCGTTTATGGACAAACTTGCAGCTATTGGTTCAGACGAGATTGTATTCCTCCATGCGGACTGCCATGCCATGATAAATAAGATGCCTGAATATGGGATCGAGGTCCCCTTTAAAGCCACGCACATTATTGAATATATGAGAGATTACCTCAAAGCACATCCTGAATCGATTTCCCCTCTCAATCGAAAAATAGCATACCAGCGGCCTTGTGCCTCCCGCTATTCTCCAGAGATAGAGCCAATCCTTGACGAACTGTTCGAACTTATCGGTGTGGAAAGGGTGGAAAGAAAGTATGATCGAGAATCCGCTCTGTGCTGCGGGGGTATGTTTTCACGGATCTACCCTGATCGTATCAAGCCTCTGATGGCGGGAAATCTCCGGGATGCAAGGGAAAACAGGGCCGACGCCATGGTTTTCCTTTGCCCTCTCTGCATGGTTACCCTTGGGAAAGCGGCGAGTGAAAACGACCTGAAACCAATTTTCGTAACGCAGCTCGTCCGAATGGCCCTTGGCGAGCTCCCTTGGAAGTGAGAGAATGGGTGGGGGCATAATAAGTGGCCATAAGTGGAGTAAAGTGGTTTGTGCCGATCATTTGGACCTCAGATCCTATCTGACCAAAAGGAAGATCTCAATCGTGCCGGAAAAGGTACTCTCTAAGACCGTTTTGATAGAGGAAAGACTTCACCGGCGTAAACAGGGAGAGGAGTTCCAGCACTTCACGATTGCTGCGAACGTGCAGGGGACAATCCATATCCGGCTTGGGGTTTATGTTCAGCCGATAGTCATCCTTTACAACAAAAGAGCATGCTATCGTTCCAACCACACTTTTCCCTGTAAGGGATCCTAATATCATTCCTCCCGGCTTCAGCATGTCATAACACCGTTCTGCCATCCTACTAACCTCGCCGTCCTCCAAATGGTCAACCAGATTCCACAACAAAATGCCGTGAAAGCTCTGGGGAGGATAGTCCAGGTGTTTCCAAAACTGATTTGGAGGCAGGGTATCACATTGGTCTCGGTTTAAGTGAAAGAACATATCGCAAATATAAAGCCTTTTCACTCGCTGGGCAAAAAACGTGATGTTGTCTCCGCAGACCGACCCCACGTCCAGAACCTGGCTTTCCCGGACTTGCTCAAGACCTTCCAAAAAAAGGCGAAGAGCGTTACTGGTATAGTCAGAAAGATGAGGGTCAGACCAGGAATTTCCCAACAAATGTTGGAACGAGCTTTCCAAAGATTACTTCGCCTTATCTGCTTCAGTAGTCAGACTGGCCGGATCATGGCTCGTATCGGAGGCAGCTTTGTCGCCCAACTTGATCGCGTGAATGTTTTTCTTCTGCGACTCTTTCTCCAGCTCGATCACCGCTTTGAGATACGCCCCGTCCTCTACCGAAATGCTCTTGGCGTGGATCTCACCGTTAAAGTCGGCCTCCTTGGTAATCGAGACCTTGGCAAGCGCATTAACGTTACCAATTACACGGCCTCTGATTGTCACGTTTTCGGCCTGGATGTCAGCTTCTACCTGGCCATTGAGCCCCACGGTAAGATGATGTCCTGTCAACTCTATACCGCCCTTCACTGCACCCTCAATGAGCAAATCTTCTTTGCCCCGGACGGTGCCCTCTATGGTGATTTGCTTCCCTATGACTGTCTTTTCTTCCGAAGAAACAGCTCTGGTAGGGCTGATGATAGGTTCGGTGTCCGTTTCAATGGTTTTACTCTTTTTCAGCATTTTTACCCCCCTTTCCGCAAATTGTGAAACCATAGATCTTTGACATGCCCTTTTAATTTACCTTTTTCGCATCCCAATAAAATGAATCATAGATAAGGCGGTCATGGAGCGTATCTGTGTTGTCCGGGTCATGCTCGAAAGACCGGTAGTCAGTGTCAGTGGTCAGAAACGCGTAACTCGCAACCCCTCACAGTCCCAGGTAGGTCTTGCGTATGACTTCGTCCTGAAGGAGTTGGTCGCCGAGGCCCTCAGCAATGATCTTTCCTGAAGAAAGGACATAGTTCCGGGAGGCCATCTTGAAAACGGTGCTGACTTCCTGTTCAACAAGCAGAATGGTTATCCCGAGTTTTCTTATTGCCGCGATTTTGTCAAATACCTCGGCCCTCGGGATAGGCGCCAGACCCGTGGATGGCTCGTCAATACAGAGCAACTTAGGTTCGGACATCAATGCCCTGCCTATAGCTAACATCTGTTGTTCCCCGCCGGACAGGGTCCCTGAAATCTGCCGGGACCGACTCTTTAAAATCGGAAACAACTCATAGACCTGCTTGAGGTTTTCGAGGATCTCATTTTTGTCTTTTATCAGATACGCCCCTGCATGGAGGTTCTCCAAGACCGTCATCTCGCGGAAGGGTCTTCTCCTTTCAGGGCAATGAATCAGGCCTCTCTTCACGATCTCGTGGGCGGGAATCTGGTGGATCCGCTCACCATTAAAAGTTACCGTTCCCTTGAGGGTGATGTCCTCTCCGGCCGATCTCCGCGTGATCTCCCTTTCCCAGGCCACTAATCCGGTAATCGCCCTCAGCAATGTTGATTTTCCTGCCCCATTGGGCCCCACAAGACTGACCAGTTCCCCTGTATCGACCCCCATACTCAGGTCATTGATAAGCAGGGCACGATCGTACCAGACCATTAAGTTGGCAACTTCAAGCAGCAATCTCAGATCCCTCCTTCGCCAAGATATGCCCGGATGACCTCAGGTTGTTTCACTACCTCCTGGGGTTTTCCGTCAGCAATAATGGTCCCGAAATTGAGGACGATGATTCGATCCACAATCTTCATCAACTGTTGAAGCTTGTGCTCCACGATGATCATGGCCGGTCCTTCGCTGTGCAACCTGCCGAATCGTCCGCCCTTGTGAAGTCTGTGCATCGATTTGGCCATGAGGTCGGTTTCAGCGGGACTCAGCCCACCGAAAGGCTCGTCAAGGAGAAGCAGTTCAGGTTCGGTAGCCACGGCCCGGGCCACCTCTAATCGTTTAAGATCGCCCTGCGAAAGGGTGGATGCCTTTTCTAAGGCCATGTCGGAAATTCCAGCGAACTCCAGTGCATCCATGGCCTTGGCTTCCACCTTTTTTACCCACTCACCCCTTTTCATAGCCCGAGGAGAGAGACAGGGGACCATCACATTGGCAATAATGGGCAACCTGCGAAAAGGCCTCATATTCTGGAATGTACAGGCGATTCCCAGGTTCACGATATCCCAGGTCTTGCGCCCGACGATTTTCTTCCCCTTGAAACGGATGCGGCCCGAGTCAGGTTTTAAAATGGCGGTGATCAGCCGCAAGATGGTCGTCTTGCCGGCGCCGTTGGGACCGATCAGACCTAATACTTCGTCCCGCCCCATGGAAAAACCGACATTATTGACGGCCCTGAGTCCCCCGAAGCCCTTGTTCAGGCCCTCTATTTCTAAGAAGGACTGCCCCATATTACACTTCCTCCGACTCTTCCCTCAGTTCCCTGCGGCTGACTTTGCCCACGTCCGTCTTGGGGAGTTCTCCTCGGAATTCTATGATTTTGGGGACCTTGTAGTGGGCCAGGTTCTGACGGCAAAACTCCATGATCTCCTCTTCTGAGATTTTTCCTCTTGCATCGCTCTGAAGAACAACGTAGGCCTTTATGAGGTGACCCACCTTGGGATCAGGTACCCCGACGACTCCCGCGGCCTTGATCTGGGGATGTTTGTAAAGGACCTCCTCCACGTGTCTTGCAAAAACCGAATAACCCTTATACTTGATAAGATCCCGTTTACGATCAAAGAAATGGAAATAGCCCTCTTCATCCATTCTGACCAGGTCCCCTGTCCTGAGCCATTTCTTTCCATCTAATTCTATGATGGCCTCTTTGGTCCCCTCAGGTCTGCGCCAGTATCCCTGCATGATGTTGGGACCGCTGAGGATCAGTTCACCCTCTTTCCCCACAGGCATATAGTCGGTGCCGTCGACATCGACGATAGCGGCCTCCATACCGGGGAGGGGAACCCCGAAAGAACCGGACTTGGGTCTATCATAGGGCGTAGAATGACTGACCGCAGTGGTCTCGGTCATACCGTAACCCTCTAAGATCTTTGATCCGGTCCGTCTCTCCCAATCCTGAATGGTCGATTCATGGAGGGTGTCGGCCCCGCAGGCAATCATTTTAAGCCGCTTCCAGTTGACCCGGTCGGTCTTCTCATACTCTTTCAGATATTCAAAGAGGGTGGGCACGCCGAAGAACATGGAGGCCTGATAACGTTCCATTGCGGATAGGATATCATCAATATCAGGCGTAGTGAAAAGGACGAGTGTGGACCCCTGAACCAGGCCATTAAACATCACCACAACCTGCCCATAGATATGAAAAAAAGGGAGGAAGGCAATAACCACTTCCTTTCCTTCCTCAAAAATGGACCAGAATTTCAGGGTCTGTGTCTGGAGTGCGACCATGTTATAATGTGTCAAAATGGCGGCCTTCGGAAGACCGGTGGTCCCACCAGTATAGGGGAGGGCAGCGATATCCTCTTTTGGATGGATAGTGATCTGTGGTGGCTGGGGAGGATATCTCTTGATCAGATCCTGAAATTGATGAAGCCCTGCCTCTTTAATATGCTCGGGAGAAGGGACCTCCATACCACTGTAAGCCTTGGCCAAAGCGCTTTTCCCGAATAACTTTTTGAGCCGGGGAAGATAGTCAGCGATAGTTGTAAGGATCACATTGTCTAATTCCGCACCGGTTTTCTCTATGTTATCGTACAGAATATCTTCACAGATTATCGTTTTCGCCTGACTGTCTTCAATCTGATGCTTTACCTCTTTGCTGGTATAAACAGGGCTGATCGGTGTGACCTTTGCCCCGGCCTTCAATGCACCGAAATAGGCGATGACGTACTGGGGACAATTCAAGAGGTACATGGCCACAGTATCGCCCTTGCTTACACCTAATGCCGCCAGGCCCGCTGAAAACCGGTCTGTCAGCTCTTTGAGCTCTTTGTAGCTTATCTTCTTCCCGTAAAAAATCAGCGCGGTCTTGCTTCCGTACTTATCAGCCATCTGATCAAAGGCCTCGGGAACGGATACATCAGGGACTTCTATTTTTTCGGGTACGCCTTCAGGATAGTATTGTAGCCAGGGTTTCGATGCGTAGGCCTCTTTGGGATTCATATTTTATCCTCACAGTTAAAAATCAGGCAAATTCAATGGGCTGCACGGTAAACCCGCAACCTGCAACTCGTAACTCTCAACATCCTTTTAATCCAACTCCGCAGTACAGATGCGGCATGTTTTTCGCGTAGTCACATTTCTGATCTTACACCTTGGGCACTCCTTTTCTATCTTGTCACGAAGCCATGGTATCAGGCCTTGGGGCATGTAGAGCAGGGTCACTAATACGATAAAGGCAAAGACAAGCATCCGAATCTTTGGCATGATACGAAGGAACTCCAACAGAGGGAAAAGAATAAAAACACCTGCAATGGGCCCGTAAATAGATACGATTCCTCCAAATACCGCCCATATAACGATCTGGAAAGAGAGCGCGACTTCAAGCGTCGAGGGACCGGCAGTCCTCATGATGTGTGCATACAGCCCGCCTGCGATCCCGGCAAAAAAACCACTGAGGCAGAAGGCAAGGAGTTTGTACCGGGTGGTGTTGATCCCCGAGGATCTCACCGCCACCTCATCCTCCCTGATGGCATGAAGGATGATGCCGGTCTTGGAATCGGTGATTTTCCACATGATAAACCCCAGGCCCAACATCAGAACAGAGGTAATATAGTAATCTGTAAGGCGGGAACCGGATAGCCGATCAATCCCGGATAGGCCTAACTCGCCCCCGGTAATGTCGGGAATTGCGAAGATGACACCCATAAGGATAATAGGAAAGGCCAGGGTCGTGAGGGCCAGATAGGTGCCCCTCAACCGAAGACACGGGATGCCGATAATCAGCCCTGCCAGGACCGCCCCCAATGCCCCTAAGGGGATGCTTATCCAGGGAGGCAGGTCAAGACGGAGATTCAAAAGGGCGGTACAGTATGCGGCTACGCCAAAAAACAGGGCATGCCCGAAATTCATCTGGCCGGTGAACCCGGATAATAGATCCCAACTCGCTGCCAAGATGGCAAAGATACTGGTAAAAATGAGGATCCGAAGCAGGTAGGGATCTTGACTGAAAAGAGGGAGAAGCAGAACGCCTAATGCGAAAATGAATACCGCTACCCGACTTGGAAGAACCAGCACCTCTCCTCTGAAAAGCGAGTAAGCCCTGCGAAGATAAAAACCCGGGAGACCCATTCTACCTCTCTTCCTCAAAAGCGACCCCGAACAAGCCTTCGGGTCGTATCAAGAGCACCAATATCA
This sequence comes from Deltaproteobacteria bacterium, assembly GCA_029932035.1. Lineage (GTDB taxonomy): Bacteria > Desulfobacterota > DSM-4660 > Desulfatiglandales > Desulfatiglandaceae > Desulfacyla. The sequence continues at coordinate 8,421 of JAOZQV010000057.1, forward strand.
TAATGGAGAGGGCCACAGAACCCTTTAAGAACGCCCCCATGGGGATCAGAAAGACCACCAAGACCTCGGCAAACGCCATTATGTAGGCTCCCACGAAACTCCCCTTTATGCTTCCCAGACCACCTAAAACCACAATGGCTAACATCATGATCAAGGGATGCATCCACATATGAGGATCCAAAACATAAAGGGGAACAACAACAGCGCCGGCGATTCCCGCCATCATTACCGATATCCCCATGGTTACCATGGCTACACGGGCCTCATTCATCCCCATCAGGTTGGCAACTTCCCTGTCCTGGGCCGTGGACCTGAGGGCCAGGCCTAACTTGGTCTTCATCAGCAGTATCCAGACACCAAAAAGGGCCAACACCGCCACACTGAGGGCAAGGAAGTGCTGGTAGGTCACCTTAACGCCCGCTATTGTGGCGTACCCGGAAACTAAGGGCGGGACGCCGAGGTAATGGCCTCCAAAAGCAATAAGGAGCGCTTCCTGGATGACCATGGCCAGGGCGATGGTGGCAATCAGCACAGCGGCTTCGTGTTCTCTTATCGGTTGGATAAAGATCTTATAGCAGATGATAGAGAGTAGACCGACCGCGAGGACAGACAGGGGCATGGAGATATAGGGAGACATCCCGAGGTAATGGAATCCCACATAGATGAAATAAGCGGCCAGCATGTAAAATGCGGTATGGGCGATATTGACAATGCGGGCCACACCAAAGATCAGGGAAAACCCTATTGCAAGGAGCGCATAGATGCTTCCATTGATCAAACCATTAATGATGATGTTCTGGATCATTTCATATCAAGTGAACGTTGAGAACTGAACATCGGGGAATTGGTCGCAATTCCCCGATGTTTGCATTGTGGAAGCGGGTGTTCCCAGAGGCATTCCACTGGGGTTTTGCTTCCTACTTCTTATAATGCGCTACAACCCATGGTGGTATCACATACGGCACGGCGCCCTCATATGTGATATTCTGCCAATTGAGGGGCCAGACGCACTTGTTTGCACCGTTCTGCCACTGAGTCCCTACGGCGGTGACGAATCCGGGGCCCCATGTGACGTCGTGGGTTTTATCAAAAACAAGCGTGCCGGCCGTACCGAGCCGTTTGGTCTTTTCCATTGCCTTAACGATCTTATCAGGATCTAAGGAATCTGCCTTTTCGATCGCATCAGCAAGGACATAAACGGCTTCATAGGTGCCGGCAGTGTAGTTTGGGGCCCCCTTGAACCGCTTGCTGTATTTGTCGAAAAACGCAATGGTCACATCCGTGATTCTAACCCGCGCATAGGTGTTGATGGTCAGGGTATAGTTCCCTTTGCCGCCGGTGGCTGCCCAGAATCCGTCCTTTTGGGCTTCCACATTAATCCCCACTGCTGCGGCAGGAACTTGAAGCTCCCCCCATTGTTTGGCAAAGGTAATACCTACTGATGATGAAAAAGAGGTGAATATAATATGGGCTCCTGAACTCTGAATAGCCGACAGTTCGGCGGTCACATCTGTGGCAACCGGGGAGGGTCGCCATACCCCCACGACCTCCATCCCCATCTTGGGGAGATTTTTCTGTGCAATTCCCACGATAGGATCGCACCAGACCGCCTTTTCAGCAACAATGGCCACCTTGATTTTGGGTATCTTTAACTCCATTGCCATTATTTTGGCCACCATTCCCAGGAGAATGAAGTCTACCTTGACCAGATACCTGGAATTAATGGGCGTCACCCTGAACCAATACTTATACCGGTCATAGTTTTCCTTAACACGGCTACACAGCTTGGGGTGAGCCGCCCCGCAACCGATAAAAATCTTTTTGTTGTCCATGGCAATGTCCTGCATGACAAGGACCGCCTCGGTACGGAAGCCACCGATCAAAAAATTCACCTTGTGGCGTGAGATCGCCAATTCCATAGCATTAGTGGCATCCGGGACGCTCAGGAACTCGTTGGAATCCACCTTGACCAGTTTGATAGGAAGCCATGTATTGCCTACTTGGATCCCACCTTTTTTGTTGATTTCTTCTGCCGCGAGAGTAGCGCCGTTCCAGTGACCCTCTCCCTGGGTAAACTGCATCGGTCCGATCACGCCTATCTTGATGTCATCTGCTCCCCAGGCAAGGGAACCAATTGTCATGACAAAACAGACTGCCATTAAAACGCTCCATCCAAAAATGCTCTTTTTCATAGCCTTTGCCTCCTTTCAGATACTCGTATGGTTTAGGTTTATTCGAAAACAGGCCAACAATTCCTTATGTCTGTATGCGAGACTGAATAGTCAGATGTTGTAAAAAGCAGTTGTTACATAAACGGTGAATTGGGGCTGAATTGAAAGTGGCAAGTTCCATAATGTCCATTTTGCAGTAACACTAAGGTACATTATACTGAGAATAATTCCCACAGGCAGTCCCGTTGTCTTGAGTCGCTGCCGGGAACTCTATTTAAGTTAGGAGGGTATCTTAAATCGGGGTTAAAATTCTGGCTCAACAACAGCCGGGAATATAAAATAGGATTTTTTTGGAAATGTCAATGAGTTTTTTTTGGTTCATGTCTCTATTCTTTCGCGTTCTCCTGTATTTCCACTCTACTCAGAGTATCCCTTGTCCGAGCAAAAGGAAGGCGCTCAATATATCCCCTCCTTGCATCCGGCCGCGATAGTCTTCCCCAACTCATCACACCTGATAAGGGTCTCCCGATCAATCTCTCCCCTTGCCATAACAGGGTTATAGACCTTTTTGAACTGGTACCCCGTACAGATACGTTCCATGTTGTTCAAGGCCCCTGTCCCGTCATTCCCGGCGCTGACAAAGAGAACGTATGGTTTCTTGAAGACCTCTTTTCTCCCGCGTGCCTCATCGTAGGTCCTGTCAAAGAAGTCCTTTACCATGCCGGCCATATACCCGAAGTACTCGGGAGATCCTATAGCCAACCCGTCACATTCAAGCAGATCCCGGAGGCTGGCCTCTGATGCCCTCTTGAGTACCACAGTTACACTCTCGATGCTGCCGGCGCCTTTGGCTACACTTTCGGCCATCCTTTGAGTATGACCTGCCTGAGAATGGTAAACAATCAGAATTGTACACATACATACCTCGTTGAAATTTGAAAATCGAAAGTTGAAATTGGGAACCTCTCACCTTATCTGGTGCCCATTATCCCTTGCGATAACAAACAATACGATTTCACTTCGCCGGGTTAGGATTGGGCAGCCTCCAGTTTCAGATGTTCCTCAATTCTTTCATCTTGACTTCCAAAGGTTTTACCTCGTTTTCCCGGCCAAACTTCCTGAGCCTTTCCTTCAGTTTTTCGATTTCCTTCTGGAGCCAGGGCAATACTTCTTTTTGTATTTTTTCGCGAAACGCGCTCCCCGCTTTTTTCATTTTTTCTTTTAGCTCATTCAGATAATGCTCAAGTTCCTTGATTTCTCTGCTTTCAGGTATTTGTTTGATTTCATCTGACACTTCATGGATTTTGCTGCCTAATTCCGACATAGCTTTGCCAAAGTCCTCTCCCATCAAACTTAGAAGAAGCGCAAACCGTGTAGAGCCCTCAATAATGGAACCCTTTTCGAGAGGCGCGCCACCCTCTGCCACCTTTATCATTTCAATGGCCTTACGCCTTTTTTCCGAAGGATCATTGATAATAAAAAACCGGGAGTGTTCAGTTACCGCCTTTATGAAACCCTTATCGATCTTCACATCGGCGATGTAGTCACCCCCCTCTGTGTGAGAGATGGTGCCCACCTTACCTATGCAATTCTTCTCAAATATGATCCGGTCATCCGCTCGCAAACCTTCTGTCTGCGCGAACCGGATCTTCAAGTTGAGGTCTTTACTGTAACATCCGACAATAACTAATAAAATTATCACCAACGGAACTATCTTCTTAAGCATGGATATACCCTCCCTAACCTATCGATATCTTCACCTAACCAGAGAGATGCCGCGTTCAGCGATACCTCACTCAGATTCAAGAATGGCACTGGCGTCGTTCTGCCTTAAATCGGAAAGGATCTCCTTTATCTCATCTAAGTATTCCTGTGGCGCGCTGACATATCCCCACCCCTTCTGCGTCTGAAACAGACCGTCAAAGGCCGTATCATGGTAGGATCTCATCAGGTGGGGAATCTCACGTTCCCTCAGAATGGATTCCAGCAACTGGGCTTCAAAATGATTATCTAAGGTGGCTGCCTTCTTATAGTTTTCCATCATTTAAACCAGGGCCTAAACCCCCAATACTCAACTCCTAACCCGGATAAACCGGAGAAGTGCCTAAAGTTAATGTTTGTTTTTCATTCGACGTTGGAAGTTCGATGTTCGATGTTGAACGTTCATCTTTTTCCACCAAGAACCTTGTGCCTGTCTCTCAACAGAGACAATGCCCATGAGGCTACCTCAAGGGTCGGATAAACCATTATCCTCTTTGTGGATTCAAATTTTTCACCGATCTCGCCTGGATTTGGGCCATAAAGCCAGGCTGCCACCGGTTTATCAGGAAGTTTTTCTGCCACATTCTTAAGGGCTTCGGAAACATCAAGAAAGGAGAATTCAGGTACCTCAGGACCGATAGCCACACAGACAACCCCATCTACATTACGATCTCTCAGTACGGCCTCTAAGGCAATTGAATAGGCCTTTTCCGTTCCGTTAAGCATTACTGCCGGCCATATGTCTAACGGATTTCCAAGGGGCATCCAGTCCGGAGAGAGCTGAGCCACCGCCTCAATGGTCTCCGGGGAAAGGGAGGCCAATTTCAGGTCATACCTCTCCAGACTGTCGCTGATCATAATCCCCGCTGCACCACTGAAAGTTATGACCGCCACACGATCCCCCTTCATGGGGGGGAGGTTGAGCAGCGTCTTTACTGCATAGACCATCTGCCCATCGTTTTCCAAAAATGTGACACC
>JAOZQV010000388.1 GCA_029932035.1 Deltaproteobacteria bacterium
TGCTTGAGAATAAGACACCGCGGATACTCGAGAACTACCAATTATCAGATATAACCTATGATATCAGCTTTACACCCCTTTCGGCAAGGTTTGAAGGGAAGGGAGTTATCCTGACGTTAAAAAAAGTAAATATTCGGTGAACCCGTTATATCCTGCCCCGAGCTTCCCTGAACAGTTCAGGCACCCCGCGAAGCCTCTTGACCACCCGATCCTTTCCGATGGCCAAAAGCACATCAAAGATGCCCGGACCCGCCAACTGGCCGGTGACCACTGTGCGAATGGCGTTGATAATGATACCCGGCTTTGCATCAAGCTCTTCTGCAAAGGACCTTACAGCCTTTTCAGTGCTTTCAGGCGTCCATAACCGAAGCCCTTCCAGGCGATCCGCAAGCTGCGGCAGCCATTCTTTGAGCTCTTTATGTTTGAGCAGATTTTTCTTACAGGCCTTGGGGTCAACAGGAAAATCCTCCGAGAAGTACGCCCTTCCCAGGTCTGCAAAGTCCTTAAGGGTATGAAAACGGCTCCTGATAAGATCCAGAGTGGAAAGGAACCACCGCCTCTTTTCGCCATCATATGCAGGATCCCAGATGCCTGCCGTGATGAATTCCCCCTTTACCGATTCGGCGATCTCTTCTATGGGCAATGTCCTCAGGAAATGGGAATTTATGGAAAGGGCCTTGGGATCTGTGAAAAATTTTGGATCTCCCGGTGTATAATTGAATATGGAATTCGCCCGGTTTATACCCTCAAGCGAAAAGGCGTCTATCAGCTCCTCCCTGCTGAATATTTCGCGGTCGTCAGATGTGTGCCAGCCGAGAAGCACAAGGTAGTTCACAAGTGCCCAGGGCAGAAATCCGTGATCCCTGTAAAACTGCACTGATACCAGTTCGCCGTGGGTGCGCTTGGATATCTTTCGCTTCTTGAGGTCCAGGGTAAGAGGCATGTGGGCGAACACCGGACATCTTGCCCCAAGGGCCTCATAGATAAGTATCTGCCTGGGAGTATTGGCAAGGCCGTCCTGTCCACGGATTACATGGGTTATTCTGTCCCGGATGTCGTCCACGGCGTTTGAGAGGAGATAGAGCGGAGAGCCGTCGGATCGCATTATGACAAAGTCTTCGATATCATGGTACTGCTTTTCAATCGGTCCGTAGACCGCGTCATCGAAATATACCGATCCTTGTTGTTCAGGCACTTTGAAGCGAATGACATACGGGAGTCCCAGGGCCTCTTTGGCAGCTACTGCCTCCGGAGTGAGTCTCCTGCAGGTCCTGTCGTATTGAACCGGTTTCTTGGCCGCCAAGGCGGCCTTCCTCTTTACATCGAGCTCTTCCCTGGTGCAGAAACACTTGTAGGCATGACCCGTCTCGACCAGCCGCCTGGCAACTTCCTTATGTTCCTCAACGTATTCCGACTGGAAATACGGGCCCTCGTCCCAATCAATCCCCAGCCAGTTGAGTCCGTCAATGATCCCCTGTATGGAATCGGTTGTAGAGCGTTCGAAGTCCGTGTCCTCGATTCTCAATATGAGAACACCCTTGTGTTTTCTGGCAAAGAGCCAGTTGTATATAGCAGTGCGGGCCCCGCCGATATGGAGATACCCGGTGGGGCTCGGGGCAAATCGTACACGCACGTTGTCTTTGGTTTTATCGCAGTTCCTGGATTGCATGTTGTGTGGCATCCTTAACCCGGTTGTTTTTTGCCTGTCGCGGATTGTTTTTTCAGGGCCTTTTCGATCTTGGCCCATGGGTCACGCAGCGTCACCGTGCGATTAAACACCAGTAATTTATCGGAAGAGTCTTTGGTATCCACGCAGAAATAGCCCTGTCTCTCGAACTGGTAACGACTCCCGGGCACAGCATTCGCCAAGCTCGGTTCCACAAGGCACGGCGTCAAGATCTCCAGGGAATTCGGATTCAAATTGGATCTGAAATCAGCGCCATCCTCCACTTCATCGGGGTTTGCCTTCAGGAAGAGATGATCGTACAGACGCACTTCAGCCCGGAGCGAATGGGCAGCCGAAACCCAGTGCAGTGTTGCCCTGACCTTGCGTCCATCCGGAGCTCCGCCGCCCCGGGTCCCGGGATCATAGGTACAGCGCAACTCCGTTATTTCGCCGGTCTGTTCATCCCTGACCACTCCCACGCATTTTATAAAATATGCATATCTCAGCCGCACTTCACGGCCAGGGGCCAGGCGAAAGTATTTTTTCGGCGGATCTTCACGAAAATCCTCCTGTTCAATATACAGCACTCTTGAAAAAGGGACTTTCCTGCAGCCCATTCCGGGATCTTCAGGGTTGTTGACGGCCTCCAGTTCTTCCACCCGGCCTTCCGGGTAGTTTTCTATGACCACCTTGAGCGGACGCAACACCCCCATGACACGCGGTGCCCGTTGATTCAGATCCTGGCGCACACAGTGTTCGAGCAGCGATACGTCGACCATGCTGTTCCTTTTGGACACCCCGATACGCTCGCAGAAGTCACGGATCGATTTCGGTGTGTATCCGCGTCTCCGCAGACCGGATATCGTGGGCATCCGCGGATCATCCCATCCGGTGACAACACCCGACTCCACCAGTTTCAGGAGCTTTCGCTTGCTCATGATGGTATGGCTGAGATTGAGGCGGGCAAACTCGATCTGCCTGGGATGACATTCGACTTCCAGTTGGTCGAGCACCCAGTCGTACAAGGGACGGTGATCCTCAAATTCCAGCGTACAGATGGAATGCGTGATCCCTTCGATGGAGTCAGAAAGGCAGTGAGCGTAGTCATACATGGGATAAATGCACCACTTGTCGCCTGTCCTGTGATGCGGCATCCGCTTAATACGATAAATGGCCGGATCCCGCATATTCAGATTCGGAGACGCCATATCAATCTTTGCCCGGAGTATGTGGGACCCGTCTTCGAATTCTCCTGCACGCATACGCTCAAACAGGTCCAGGTTCTCCTCTACGGAGCGTGAGCGATACGGGCTGTCCCTGCCGGGCTCTGTCAATGTGCCGCGGTATTCTTTGACTTCCTCCGGGCTCAGGCTGCAGACATAGGCCTTCCCCTTTTTTATTAACTGAATTGCATACTCGTACAACCGGTCAAAGTAGTCGGACGCATAGTAGAGATGTTCACCCCAGTCGAAACCGAGCCACTTGACGTCTCTTTTGATCGACTCAATATATTCAATGTCTTCCTTGCCGGGATCTGTGTCATCAAAACGCAGGTGGCAGACGCCGTCCTTGTTTTCCGCAGCGATTCCAAAATTGAGGCAGATGGACTTGGCGTGTCCGATATGAAGATAGCCGTTCGGCTCCGGCGGAAACCGGGTCACAACCCGGCCCTCATTCCTGTTTGCTTTCAAGTCCTCCGCGATGATATTGCGGATAAAGTCAGGTGATGGACGAGATTCGGTCATGGTCATATCTGCGGCTCCGTTTCCGTTCCTCTCTAAAGCGTAAACTATTTTTGACTTGTCGTGAAGGATGCCGTTATTTACGGATTGTATTTGGATTCTAACGGTGAAGCAATAAAATCACAAGCGCATGCGGCAATGAAGGAGACATTAAAAAATGCAA
>JAOZQV010000389.1 GCA_029932035.1 Deltaproteobacteria bacterium
TGTATGTCCGCACGGATTTCAATGGTCGACGGGATTGTTGAGCTCAGGAACTTGATAGATTCTTTGACGACCGGGACAAGGCTAAGCGGGCGGAGTTCCTGACCCCCTTCACGAGAGAACGTGAGAATCTGTTTTACCATTCTTTTGGCTCGCAAACATGAATCATATATCTCATCAAGGTTATTTCGGGTCCGGCTACCTTCTGAGATGTCATCCATTGCCAGTTGAACATTTCCCAGGATGACGGCCATGATATTGTTAAAGTCATGAGCGATCCCGGCCGAAAGGGTGCCGAGTGCTTCTAACTTCTGGGAGCGCCTGCGCCATTTCTCCAATTTGGTCTTTTCTTCCCGTGCAATCCTTTCCGCGGTGATGTCCTGACCGATGGCCTGATATTCGCTTAGAGAACCGCTGTTATGGAGTAGGGGGTGGCAAGACCATTGTACCCACCGAATCGACCCGTCCGCCAAAAGCATCTGTTTGGAGGGGAACAACGGATAGGGTTTTTTCATGGTGGACTTGAATTCTTTTTCAATTGCATCCGCTTCTTCCTTTGATGAAATCCATTGAAAGAAGTGCTTCCCGATCAACTTATCCGGTTCCCCGCCCATGTACTTGTTGCAAGCCTCGTTTACAAAGGTAACGGTCCCGTCGGGCAGGAAGCGACAAACCATTTCCGGCATTTCCTCCACGATCCTGCGATATCGCGTTTCGCTTTCCTGTAATTTCTTTAAGGCCCCGGGGTGTTGTTCATTCTCTTCGTGGGCTTGAGGTGTCAGGTTCTCGTTCATTTGTGGATCTTCCTTGTTTAGGTTCCGGGTTCTCGCCCCTCAATTACCATCATGGGAGCCTCGAACACCATCCTTTCAGCTTCCGTCCTGCCTGTCAAGGCGGAGAGCTTTTCAACCGCCTTGGAAAGTACGGGGGGGCGCGTTCCGGGAGAGTGGGCATCGGATGCCATGAAATGGACCAGGTTAAGGTCGATAATCCGCAAACAGCACTGGAGGGCGTGAGGGCCGAACCCGCCGGTCAGGCTTCTGGCGGTGATCTGCGAAAGCGTGCCCGCCGAAATCAGGTCTTCAAGGAGCGTGGTGTCGCGTTGAATGGCCATGTTCCTTTCGGGGTGGGCAATAATGGGGGTCACGTTCATTTTCTCAAGCCGGGCAATGAATCCGACCAATGTCCGGGGGATGAATTGATCCGGGAGTTCCAGGAAAAAGTACCGCCCGGTATCATTGAGGGTCATGAGCCGGCCGCGCTCCATATCATCCAGGATTTCCATATCCAGATGGACCTCGGCGCCGGGCAGTACCTCAAGAGGGATATGTTCTTTTCTCAGGATCAAATTAAATTTCGAGCAAGCGGACATGACCCCCTCTCGGTAATTGTTGAAGATACCGTTAAGGCAGTGGGGGGCGGCAATGATAATCCGTATGCCGTCTTCCACCGCCATACGGGCCATTTCCAGTGCATCGGCTGTGGTGGCCGGACCGTCATCCAGGCCGGGGAGAATGTGGGCGTGGATATCAATCATGATGATAACCGATGAACGTCCAACATCGAACATCGAATGATGAATGGGGAGGAAAAAAAGGAATCGGTTTTTTAATATTCAACATTGGTTCCTTCCATAGTTAACAGTTGTCAGTTGTCAGTAAAAGCCAGTTGGTATTAATCTATTCTCAATTCTCTGAAGGAACCTTTTGAATGCTGTTCAATGCCTTCTGTTTTCTAAATAACCGCCAGTCCTGACAACTGATAACTGATAACTGACAACTGATAACTGCGGCACTGATAACTGCGGCTATGCCGCCTTAGTATTTCCTGACTTTCTTGTAGAGGTTTTTATCCACATAGCGGGCCAGGATCTCCGCCGTGGCCCTCGGGGGGCGTATGATAAGGTAATGGTCGATAATATGATGGCCCATCTCATGAGCCATCATACCGGCATGAAGATCGGAAACATTGGAGTATATGGTTTTAAATTCATACAGGTACCACGACCTGACCCCGCAGGATTTTTTATAAAGCTTCTGATAGGCTGCCGCCAGTTGCCGCTTATTGCCGTACAGGTTTATCTTGACCTTCTTCATCTTTTTGCGCATGTCCAGTATTTCCTGCACCCTTTCAAAGAGGGCATCTATTTTGCGGGCGAGCTTTTCCGGCAGACTTTTGGATTCCGAACTGGAGAACAGCGATTTGACGAGGCCTCTTTCCCCCGGTGAGTAATCGATCTGTTCGTCAAAAGCTTCAAGATCATCAGCATTCTGGTAACGGATGATGGTGTGTTTGGTTTCGATGGAGCGCCAGGGAAGATCGTCCCCTGCCTCGGTCTGCGCGGCAGCGCACGGCCAGAGAAAAAACAGCCCCACCCATACAAGGATGGCAATTCTTTTGAAATGGCTCTTTAAGGACATAGTGGTTTCTAAGGGTTTAGCAATCGACCGATCAAAGCTTGAATCTGGCATCGATCCCCTGGCGTAGACGGTTCAATTCTTCGATTATTTCTTCTGGAACCTTTTCCCGGGAGGCCGATTTGATGACTTGATCTGCTTCGCCCCGGATATCAGATACCTTACGATGCAAACCCGTTGTCATTGTATTTACGCATGCAACACAATCTTTCAACTGATCTTCCTTTCTGAGATGTATCTGCTTCAGCAGGTTTCCCGCCCCTATTTCTTTCAAGTCCATTTCAAACCGATACAGGGGGCCGAACAGTCTGTGAGAAACAATGAGGGTGATCGCTATTGAGGCCAGGGTTATCATCCCGAGGGTGATGAGGTTGGTATAGAGCACAATGGGAAGTATCGCCAGGGATGTGCTCTTTATGACCAACCGTGAATCCTGAAAGGAAGATGTGAGGGTACCCGAAGAAAAAAAGAAAAGAGCCCCCGTCGATATGGTTACGCCCGCCAGGATGATAAGACAGAACTTCAGGATAAATCTGAACTGAAAGTCCTTTTTGATGAAATGGACCTTTCTTTTTTTGTAAGCATCGGCCTTTTGAGACATTTCAACCTCCCGTTTCAATCTTTAAGAAGCAGTTTTTGATCAATCTTGACATCCGCCTTTTTTTGGACCCTGGCCAGCCATTCTTTCAGCTTTTCGTTCATTTTATTTTCTTTGAGCTCTGTTATAATTTTATCTTGTATTTCAGCAAGGGGTGGTGGCGTTTTGCTCTCTTTCTTCAATTGCTCATAGAATGCCTCTATCTCAGTTTGGGGGACCACTATGGTTTGGCTTATTTCTTCGCTTTTCCTCTCCAGCAGGTCCCTTATGAGCGTTGATTTCCAATAACGCTCAATGGCCCGCGTAAATTTTTCTTTCCTGTCAAGCTTCAGCCTTCTGGCCTCTTGGATAAGCAGTTCTTCCTGAATCAGTTGTTCCAGGAATGCCGTTTTCACTTCAGGCGTCAATTTGAGATCTTCATTGAAATTCAGTTCCCGGGCCAATTGCTGCTGAAATTCCAAAAGGCTGAGGTTATAATCATTAATCTTGACCAGCGTCTCGCCTTTTTCCCGTTCTCCGTTGGAACAGGCAGAGAAAGACAGGG
>JAOZQV010000390.1 GCA_029932035.1 Deltaproteobacteria bacterium
AGAACCACCGCCTGAGTTTAAAATCGATCCTAATTTACGAAAGATCCCCACTGAAACAGCCCTTTTTTACGGGGCGAACAGGTCCCGTCTTACTACGGCATATCTCGACTATTTGAGGTGGGGCGGCTTTCCCCAGTTAAAAGAACTCGATGATGAGGAATCCAAACGTCGATATATTAAAGAGGTGGTTGTAGAAAAAATATTGAGATACGATCTTCCTGCCCGTTTCAGGGGTGAAAATCCTATTGAACTGGAAATGCTTTATGGAATCTACGCTAATGAATATGGGCAAATAGTAGAATACAACACCCTTGCCAGGGACATCGGAGTTTCCGTAGGCAGGCTAAAGAGGCTTACTGAGGCATTGATGGCCGGATATCTTGTACAGTACTGTTTTAACCATACACGTTCCAAAAGAAAATCCGGAAGGACAGGGAAAAAAGTATATCTGAATACTCCCTCCCTTGCCGCACACCGCTATGGTCCTCTAAATATTTATCCCGAGATATTGGGGAGGGTCGTAGAAAATGATCTGTTTCTTCGTCTGAGAGAAATGGATTCAGCCCTGACATTCTGGAGGGTTGGCAGGCAGGAAATTGATTTCATTTTTCATGTGCAGGATGTCGTGATCCCGGTGGAATGTAAAACCGGGCGTTTAAGATCCAATGATACCCGTTTAATCCGGTCTCTCGCAGAAAAGTGGGGAGCTCCCTTTTCAGTGGTGGTTACATCCGATACATTCGATTTTTCAGACCCCTCGATCCTGCGTGTGCCGGCCTTAATGCTATAGAAAGAATGGATTTCTCAATTTTTAAAACTGGCATAATCGTAATTTACTGTTTAATTGGTAAAACCACGTCCTGTGGGTGTATCGAAGATCCCGCTTATTTTCAGCGCGGGTCAGAGTTAATTGGCTTCTAATATCGACCAAATGCGTGGAATTTGACATCATAATTATCCCATGAATTTGATTACCCACCTATACGTGGTTTTTCATCATGATTCACTGTTAATACAAGAACAAACGGAGAATTTTCTGATGGCCAGAAATCCAACGTACGAAGAATTGGAACAAAGGATCAAGGAATTTGAGGATGAAGCGGATGTACGCAGCCGTACTAAAGTGGCACTGAGGGGAGATGCGCAGGTCCTCCGGGTGCTTGTGGCACATACTCCGGCAGCTATTGCAATGTGCGACAGAGAAATGCGATATATAGTCTACAGCCGTCGCTGGGCCAGTGACTATGGTTTAGGCGAAGAAGATTTAATCGGTCGCTGTCATTACGACATGTTTCCCGATCTGCCGGAATATTGGAAACAAGAACATCAAAAATGCCTTGCCGCGAAATTGTGAGCAGTGATGAGGAACCGTTTCCAAGGGCTGATGGCTCCTTAGACTGGGTAAAGAGAGAATTATGCACATGGAAGGTGCACGCCTGTGACGTGACAGAAATGGTCTGCAACAGGGCCATGGATCTTATGGGTTCATACGGCTATGTTCGTGAATATCACGTGGAAAAATACCTTCGCGACAGCAAGATTATCCAGTTGTGGTTAGGCGGAAACCACCTGGCCCGTTTGGACGTGGCCCAGAGTTATTATCCTTATACAGGGAGTAAGTAAAAAACTGCCCGCCTCCCCTCTTCATATGGCAGTTCTCCTTTTCTTGGCAACGACTTCTGCGGCCTTGATAAGAGGATAGGCAGTTGGGGGCCCTGTCAAGAGCGGGTGGGTCCCGATCTGGGCAGTCAAAATTGAATTCACAGTCATTCTGTTCTGGATGGCAAGCCCTATAAGATTGATCAACTCCCCGGTGCTGGACCCGCCTACCACTTCGCCCCCCAGTATGACACCGGACTCACGGGCAACAATCAATTTAACCAACTGCTTGTGCGTGCCAGGCAGCGTACCAGGATGTCTGTCAACCCCTTCAAAGGTTCCTGCAACAAAATCAAAACCCCTCTCTTTTGCCAGGTTCTCGGTCACCCCTGCTGCGCCAAAACCGGTGTCTCCAATGGCGGTACAAAACATGGCGATGGTCCCGCCGAAGACCTTTACAGCCGAGAGCTTGAACAGGTTCATCCCTGCGACCCTCGCTTCTGCGCAGGCCGTGGAAGCCAACATGATTCCCCGCTGCCTTCTTGTGAGAAAGCTTCTCTTTTCAGCGCAATCCCCTACGGCAAAGATATCCTGGTTGCTGGTCCTCATGTATTCATCCACACTGATAAATCCAAGCTCATTGATCTTCAGCCCCGACTTCTCGGCAAGGGCAATATTGGGTCGATAACCCATGGACAGAATGACTGCTTCGGCTTCGAGCTCTTTTCCACTATTCAACAAAACGCTGTGAACCCTTCTCTCTCCCAATAACTCCTTCACCCCGTCACCGGTTATGATGCTTACTCCCCTTGATTCCAAGATTTCTTCGGCCCTGATAGTTAACTCTTCGTCAAAAGCAAGGAGTAAAATATTTGGCAAGACCTCCACAAGGCTCACATCTTTGCCGAGTTTATTGATTTCATCTGCCATTTCTACACCGATGAAACCACCCCCAATGATGACCACCTTTTTGTATCCAAGCAGCCCCGCTTTAATCTGATCAAGATAATCCTTATCTTTAGGGATTAGGAATACATTCTCAAGGTCTGCCCCTTTTAACCATTCGGGGTGCACAGGTGTAGAACCGACCGCCAAGACAAGTTTTTCAAAATGGATTTCTGTGTCATCCCCGGTTCTGCAAACCTTGTTGTCCTGATCTATCGAAACCACTTCGTCGACTTTGAGCCCGACTCCGCCATTGGTCAAGACTGCATCAGGCACAGCGTTTTGATCACTATTTTCAAGAGATCCAAAGATATACGGGATGCCACAGGGAACAACCACCTGCTTTTCTTTGCGGATAAGCAAAAAATCCTTATCCGGATAAAAAGATTTTCCCGTAGTGGCCGCGACAATTCCTGCAGCGCTTCCACCAACAATTAGAACATCTGTATTTTCCATGGATTTAATCCCCCTTTTTTTATTCTTTATTTCAAAAAAACGCGCCGTGTTTCAAAAATATACCCCCCTCCCCTCTTCCACTACCTGTCTTTTAGGATCTTTTTGTCGCCGGGACTGCGCAGGCTCAATATGGGAATAGGACAACGTCGACACATCTTTTCCGCGGTTGAACCAACAGGTTCCCCCGGCACATTGCTGCGGCCCTTGGCGCCCATCGCTACGAGATCGGCATCCTCCCCATCTATCGCTTTCAGCAGCTCGCGAAAGGGGACCCCTTCACGAAATACGATCTTGTTCGGTAGGTGGCTGCAACCGGTCTCTTCGATCAAGTCTTCGATCAACCCCCGGCGTTCTTCCCTTTGTCTTATCAGCCACTCCTCCACTGAAAAGGCGTCGGTTTCCATTGCAGCCTTTTGCAGGGCCTCTATATCCCTGTTGTTGATCACATTGACAATAATCAATTCGGTATTAATGCTTTTAGCTAAAGTTCCAGCATATTTAAGGATGTCCCTCGAATACTCTGAAAGGTCGATGGCCACTATCATTTTCTTGT
>JAOZQV010000058.1:0-9058 GCA_029932035.1 Deltaproteobacteria bacterium
TGCAGGATGTTTACAAGGCCATCGGACGGGTATCCCCCACCGATGCAACGGTGCTTATACGGGGTGAGTCAGGTACAGGGAAGGAGTTGGTAGCCAGGGCCATATATCAACATAGCCTCCGGGCAGACAAGCCTTTTCTCGTCATCAACTGTGTTGCCATTCCCGAGAACCTGTTAGAAAGCGAGCTTTTCGGATACGAAAAAGGGGCCTTTACCGGCGCATCCCATCGGCGTGTGGGAAAGATCGAACAGGCAAACAGCGGTACGGTATTTTTGGACGAAATCGGCGACATGCCTTCCAGTATACAGGCCAAAATATTGAGGCTCCTCCAGGAAAAAAACATCGAGCGCCTCGGAGGCAGGGATACTATCCCAGTGGATGTGCGGATAATTGCAGCCACCAATCGTAACCTGGAAGAGGCCCTTTCCGAAGGCCGCTTTCGTGAAGATCTCTATTACCGTCTCAAGGTGGTTACCATCTGGCTCCCTCCCCTTCGAGAGCGGCCCGGGGATATCCCACTCCTGACAAAATACTTCCTTGTTAGGTCTGCCGCAGACTTCGGCATGGATAATCCCGGAATTACTGAAGAGGCCATATCGGCACTCAGCGGCTATTCATGGCCGGGCAACGTTAGGGAAATTGGCAACACCCTGCAGAAGGCATTGATATTTAACAGGGGCGCTCCCGTTCGACCTGAGGATATCGCCCAGGCCATCAGCGGTATGGACGTGGATTCGGGGGCAGCTAATGAAACAACAGAAAAGGCTATCTCCAAATGGGTATACGAGGCCCTGACCTCTAAAGGTACGGCCCACTTGTTTGATTCATGCATGGATCGGTTTGCCGCTATTCTGATCCGTGAGGCGCTCAACCTTACAGGAGGCAACCGTTCCCGTGCGGCCAAACTCTTGGGCCTTTCAAGACCAACCCTTCATTCCAAGATAGACAAATTTGGCCTCAAATTCAAAACATCGGTCACAGGGCTCCTGCCAAAAAAAGAGGCAAATAAAAACGTCTTGTGATTCAAGGCCCTTCCTCCGGGATCAGGGCCTAACTTATGCCCAGTCTTTACAAACTGTAAAAAATACCGACATCTCTTCCCTCCCGTTAAACAGACTCTAATCTTTCCAAAAAAAATAATTCCCATTATTTTTAATAGGTTAAATCAATCTTCAAGGAATGTGGTTTTTGGCACAATCATTGCTTTTGTCATTAGTCAACCACCGAAGAAATAGGTCTCTATTCCTTTGGTGTATGCCCTTTTACCGTCACCTCACCATCTGCATTTAATTATGCTGACTTCTCCCCTGGCCTAAAAGGGGGGATTTTACTGGGGTTTGATAAGAGGTTCTTTAGGCATAGTGTCATAATGATGGGTGCATTACTAAACAGGCAATTAAGGAGGCGGATATGGGTGATCACGTGGCAGTTGAAACCAACCGTAAATTAGGATTCTGGGCGAGCAAACCCGGGTATAAGCCCATCCTTTTGTTAATCGCGGCGCTGGTCTTTGTGGCGGTGGTGATCGTTCCCCCCCCGCAGAGCATGATCGATCTGGTAAGCAAAGTAAGTCCTCCGGGATATCAGTTGGGCCGGGAATGCAACACAATCGCTGATACCATGAATCAAAAGCTTCACCCAAAGGCTTTTAAGGCAAACATGAAGCAGGACCAAAAGGGGTTGTCGGATTCCAAGCCCCTCATGACGGACAGACAGGCTGCGCAATTGGCAAAGACAATGTTAGCCATATTCTTTTTGGCCGTCTTTTTCTGGGCAACGGAAGCCCTGCCGTTAGGCGCCACCGATCTCCTTGTAGCCGTAATGCTCTATCTCTTCTGCATCCTCCCTGTCAATGAGATATCCAAGGCGTATATGAAGGACGCCGTCTTCTTTATCTTCGGCATATTGGCAGTGGCCGTGGGGGTCGCAAAGACCGGACTCGACAAGCGGATCGGACTGATACTCCTGAGCCGCATAAAGAGCGCCAAGGGCTTTGCCTTTATATTTATTCCCCTTCTGGCAATGTCTGCAAGTTTCTTGTCCGAGCACGCCCTGGTGGCCCTCCTCATCCCGGTCCTCATGGGTGTTTATAAGGTGACCTGCAGGATGTACGGGGTGGAAAAGGATAGAGCCTTGGCGATCTTTCTCCTGCTCGGCATATGTTTTGCGGCGAATCACGGGGGGCCCGGGTCTCCTGCCGCCGGAGGACGAAATGCCATCATGGTGGGCTACCTGATGGAGTATGGTGATCCGATCTCATTCCTTGACTGGATGAAATACGGCATGCCCTTTGTCCCGCTCATGGGCGTGGTCATCGGGGCCTATATGTATATCCGTCTTAAATCCAAATTCTTAGTGAAAGATGTAAACCCGAGCGAGATCGTAAAGGCGGAAGTGGCCAAGATGCCCAAGTTCGGCGGAAAAGAGGCGATGATGGCGGTTATCCTTGTCTGTCTCGTCGCAGCATGGATCATCTTAGGTGAACATTACGGTTTGGGCGGCCCCACGCTCTATGCCGTTGTTGCCATGTTTCTCTGCCGTATTGTGGGCTGGGACGACATCCAGGATGGGGTGGCCTTTGATGTGGTGGGTCTCTACGCCGCCGCCTGTGCCATGGGCGTTGGTCTCAAATTTACCGGCGGCGCCCTTTGGTTGGCAAACACCTTTGTGGCACTGTTGCCGGAGAGCATATCCCACGGCGATGGACTGGTTATCGGAGTTAGTCTGTTAACCGGCGTAATGACCAATTTCATGAGTGACGGGGCAACCGTGGCAGCCCTCGGCCCCATCGTTCTCCCCATGGCGAGTTTAGCCGGTATCAGCGTCTGGAAACTGGGTTTAGCCTGCGCGTTTTCTTCCTCCTTTGCCAACTTTTTAGTTGTGGGAACCCCCAATAATGCTATAGCATTCGGCATGGGCAAGGACCCTGAGACCGGAGAAAGGCTGCTGAGCGTCTTCGATTTTGTAAAATTCGGGCTCCCTGTAACCATTCTGGCATGGCTTGTCCTCTGGTTCTGGACCATATTGGGGTACTGGCAGTTCATGTCATGGCCTCATTAATTGAATGCTGGTTGTAGCATAGCGGAAATCCCGTCTTCAGCGGGAATACTGGATTCTGGATAGTTGGCTATGGGACGTATTCCTTGTGTCTTACGCCTTATGCCTTTTGCCCTACACCTTGAGGACACATGAAGACATCTCTCTATACAAATCTTCAAAGAAAGATCATCATCATAACGCTGGTGGTCTCTCTTGCCCCACTCGTCATCCTTGGCGCAACGATCTATCATCAGTTTGCCGGGATGTGTGAGGAGAAGATTGATGAACAGATAAGATACCGGTCCAGGGCCCAGGCAGAGGCTGTAGACCTGTTTCTCAAGGAGCGCACTGCAATCCTCTGCGCCATGGCAGACACCCACACGTTCAACGAGATGACCGATGAAGGGAATCTTGCCAGCATATTTGAGGTCATGAACACACGGGCGGGGGCCTTTGTTGATCTCGGAGTGATCTCCAATTCAGGCCAGCACCTCGCTTACGTTGGACCCTATGCTTTGAAAGGCCTCAATTACTATCAACAGCCGTGGTTTGATGATGTGATGAGCAAGGGCGTTTTCATCAGCAATGTGTATATGGGGTACAGGAAGTCCCCCCACTTTATTATTGCTGTTCGTCGCCAGGAAGGGCTCAATAGCTGGATCCTCAGGGCGACCATTGATCCTGATGTCTTCGGAGACATTGTGCGTTCGGCCCAGGTGGGAAAAACGGGTGATGCCTACATCGTTGATCGAAAGGGGGTTTACCAGACCTGTCCTCGCTTCAAGGGAGACATATTGACTCAGTCTCACCTGAATACCCGTGTGTTTGGCACGGGAACTACGGTTATCGAAGAAAGGAATGTTAAAGGAGAAGAAACGCTCTATGCGGGGAGTTGGCTTAAGGATAACAAATGGCTCCTTGTCATCAGCCAGGGAGTGGCAGAGGAGATGACCGGCCTGTTTGCGACACGCATCGCGGAGATCGTGATTATTGCTTGCGGCTTCTTAGCAATTATTTTAGCAACCGTTCTTACAACCCAGATGATCATCAAACGGCTAAGAGAAACCGATTCTAGGATGAATGAACTCAATGCCCAACTCGTTCAGTCAGACAAATTAGCCGCCTTAGGCAAGATGGCCGCAGGGGTGGCCCATGAAATCAATAATCCCCTCGCTGTTATCCTGCAAAAAACCGGGTGGATGGACGACCTGTTGGATGAAGAGGAGTTCCGGGAGAGTGAAAACTACCAGGAATATAAAGAGTCCTTGGGTAAAATTGAAGATCATGTGGAGCGGGCCAGAAAAGTAGTCCACAATATGTTAGGCTACGCCCGGAAGATGGAACCTCACTTAGAGGATGTGGATGTTAACAGCACATTGACACAGACCATCGATCTGCTTAAAAACCATGCGCTCAACAACAATATCGAGATTACAACGGAGCTTTCCGATGATTTGCCGATCATTGCCAGCGATCAGTCCCAGCTCCAGCAGGTTTTCCTGAATCTGATGACCAATGCCATTGACGCCATCGGTTCGGAGGGCCTGATTGAGATCACGAGCAGGGAGGTTGATTCTTTCATAAATGTTGATATAACGGACAACGGACCGGGGATTCCCGAAGATAAACAAAAAAAGGTATTTGATCCCTTCTTTACCACCAAAGAGACCGGCAAGGGAACTGGTCTTGGCCTGTGGGTCAGTTATGATATCATAGCAAAGATGGAAGGGAGTATCAGGATCAAGAGCGAAGAAGGCGAAGGTACCACTTTCACTGTTGAAATCCCCATTGTGGAACCGGAAAAGAAATAGGGTAGCCGTTCACGGGTTCAAAGATTAAGGGTTCAAAGGTTAAGGGATGAGATAGCTTTCCTGTTTTCATAATCCTAATCTTACTCAACACGATTATGATTAAGAGTACGATTAAGATTATGAATCCAAAAAGAACATTAACCTCTAAACCTGTGAACGATTACGAAATAGGGGCTCAACCACTTAACGGGTTCAATATAGGGAGGATTGTCAAATGGATGATTTTAGGGCTTTGATTGTGGATGACGAAGAGGATTTCCTGGAGACCTTGGTGAAACGCCTGCATAAACGGAACATCGATACGACCGGCGTAGCAAGCGGAGAACAGGCGCTGGAAATAATGAAGAAAAAGCTCTTTGACGTTGTCATATTGGACGTCAAGATGCCGGGGGGCATGGATGGGATTGAAGCGCTCAGGGAGATGAAAAAGATCCAGCCCTTGGCAGAAGTCCTTTTGCTTACAGGGCATGCGTCTGTAGAAACCAGCATTGAGGGGATGAAGTTAGGGGCCTTTGACTACCTCCTGAAGCCGATAAAACTCGAAGAGCTTCTTGTGAAATTAGCCCAGGCCTTTGAAAAAAAAGATTCACACGATCAGAAAATCCGGAGCGCCAGGATAAAAGAGCTGGTGCGCTTTCCAGGGCGGGTCCTCCAGCAGGAAAAGGAAGAAAAATCGTAAGGTTCAAGGATGGATAGATTGGCGTCTTCATTAAAGGAAGACTTTCAGTGGAAGAACAAGGGAGAGCAGGTCTTGCGCTATATCCCCGTTGTTATTGCTGTTGCTCTTTGTTCTAATGCCGCGGCCATACTTTATGCAGTAAGACAGGGGAAGGGATTGTCACTCCATGTCCTGGTGATCCTGATGGTCTTAGCCGCAGCGACTTCAATCCTCCTGATCGCTCTTCTCTTCTGGTCCCGTTCCTTAGGGCGAGAGGCTGCAACCCGGACCAGGGAGATCACAGACGAGAAAAATCACCTTCAACGGGTCATCAGGGGTGTGAAAATTCCTCTCATAGGCTGGGACCCGGCGAGAAGTATCATCTTTTTGAACCAGGCCTTTGAAAAGATGAGCGGCTGGACAGAAGAGGCGTTAATCGAGGGGGGTGTTGAATCTCTGTTTCCGGAAGAAGGGTGCTATCAGTCCCTCAAGACGATTGAAGAAACCTCAATGAATGAATACTGGGAAAAGGGACCGGACTCGGATTGTGGGTAAATTACGTTATCATAACAAAGATGGGGGGCAGTATTACTCTCGAAAGCAAAGCCGGAGAAGGCGCTACCTTTAGAGTGAACCTTCCCATCCACCCATCCTAATCATCTGACTAAGGCGTAATGCCCAAGGCTCAAGGCGCGAGGAACACAGCCAGGAATCAATCATCCAACCATCCCATTAGTCCATCCATCCTGCATCGTTCATCCATGCATTCATCCTGAAATGCATTTACTGCGGAATTCAGATTTTGTCCCGCCTTATGGCCGTACACATCCGTCCAATCCCCTGTACCCAGTACCTAATACCCAAGATCCCTTTACAACCTGCAAAAAATCCTGACACACCTATTGAAATCCTTTATCACTCCAAGCGCCTCCAGGCTTGATAATATCAATAAATCTGAATAGTTATGAAGCGTCACCCCTGATCTCCTTTTTGGCACGAAGTTTGCCTAATAACAGATCATAACTACTCACGTAGTCAGGCTGAAGCTGTTTAGGCTTAGGAGGTCAGAAGAGCGCGATTGCCGCACTTTGGCGGAGAAACAACCGAGTCTCGCACCAAACATGGCTTCACAATGCGCAGTATTTCCGATTTTCCTAACCTAACAGTCTTCAGCCTACAGCCTACCCACCTGAGTAGTTACAACAGATCAAACAATCGGCGAGGAGCGTTCACTTTATGGAGAAATCCCCATACGCAAATCTAAGACGGATCATTTTGGTTAGTATGATTTTGGTCCCTCTTGCAACTTTCATCCTCATTTTAGGAATCGGATACTATTATTTTACTACCTCCTTAGAATCCAGCACCATTGCCACCATGAAGCGGATCGTTGAGGATCACCGGCAAATGATTTGCTCCTTTCTACAAAACCGTGAGGCTAATCTTGAATTCGTGCTTGACTCTTATCCTTTCGAAGAGCTTGCCGACCCTGAGGGACTTCATCATATCCTGCTTAATTTACAAAAAGAGTCGAGTACATTCGTTGATCTCGGGCTTTTTAATGAGGAAGGTATCCACCTCAATTATCAGGGACCCTATAAACTGGTCGGAAGGGATTATGCAAAGGCGCTCTGGTTCAAGGAAGTCATGAAAAAGGGCCAATATATCAGCGATATTTTCTTAGGCAAGCGACGCATACCCCATTTTATCATAGCCCTTAAGAGAGAGGAGGCAGGCAAGACCTGGGTTATCCGCTCCACCATTGACACCTATATGTTTAACGACCTGGTAAAAAAGATCCGCATCGGCAAGACCGGTGAAGCGTATCTTATTAACGTAGATGGTATATTTCAGACAGAGCGCCGCTCAGGCGGAAATCTGATGGATAAAGACCCTGAGGTTATCGAAAGACCGTTATCCCACACCGGAATCAAGACATATATTGAAAAGGATTCAAGGGGAGATGAATATCTATACGCCACAACATGGTTAAAGAACAAGAGCTGGCTCCTCGTTGTCAGGCAGGAAAAGGCCGATGCATTCAGGTTCCTCCGGGCGGCAGCCTACATCATCGTCCTTATTACCATCTTAGGCGGCGGCGCTATTGTCGGCATCGCCTTTGTCCTCACTGGCCGCATTATAAGGCGTATGGAAAGGCTGGATGCTGAAAGAGAAGAGTTAGGCGGCCAGCTTATCCGAGCCAGCCGGTTGGCCGAATTGGGTGAAATGGCCACAGGTTTTGCCCATGAAATCAACAATCCCCTCCAAGTCATGAAAAGCGAACATGCGCTGATAGATTCCATATTATCAGAGCTGAAGGAGAAGGGCGATTTGCATCCATCGGAATCTCTGTCAGAGCTCGAGGAATCGATAGATCAAATTGATCTCCAAATCAGTCGCTGTGCTGTGATTACGCAGTCCATCCTCAAGTTCGGCAGGCAGAGCGAGCCTGTGGTTGAGGACATAGCGCTTCAGGAATACATACCTGAAATAACCAGTATGGTGGAAAAGAAGGCGTCCGTCCACGGGATTGCCCTGAGACAAGAGGTTTCTGAAGACACACCTCCGGTTCATGGGGATCGCGGGCAACTGCAGCAGGTCCTGCTTAATTTCTATAATAATGCCATTGATGCGATTATAGCAAGGCATGGCGCTAAAGGAGGAGAATTGGTCGTAGGAGCAAGGGCAAAAGAAGATGGAAGGGTCGAAATTTTCGTCAGGGATAATGGGAGCGGGATCAGCCCTGAAGACCGGAAAAAGATCTTCAGCCCGTTCTTTACCACCAAACCGGTAGGAAAGGGAACGGGATTGGGGCTCTCCGTGTGTTACGGCATCATTAACAAGATGGGTGGCATCATGGAAGTCGACAGTGAGAAGGGCGTTGGCACGACCTTTAACGTTATTTTGCCGGCAGCCAAGTAGGCACTGTGCAACCGGGGTTATCCGGCCCGGTCTTGTTGCCGGCCAGTCAGCCATACGATTTAAGAAAAAATTGGATGCTCCCGTCCGCAGATGATCTCTGATTTTGTACTTTTAATTATCAGCGTGTATCTGCGGAAATCTGCGTCCCCAAATTAGCCGGAGTTCAGGAGGGGAAATCAATGGGAAAAATGAAGATGATGTTGGTGGATGATGAGGAAAGATTTCTCTCTACCACCCAAAAACTGCTTTCGAGGAAAGGTTATGAGATCCTAACCGCAACCAGCGGGGCCGAGGCTTTAGACATACTGAGAACCCACAACATCCACGTGGTGGTCTTAGACGTAAAAATGCCGGGGATGGATGGTATTGAAACCCTGAAGGCGATCAAGAGAAATTATCCGTTGGTTGAGGTCATTATGCTGACCGGTCATGGCACCATTGACTCTGCGGTTGAAGGTCTGAAGTCCGGTGCAACAGATTACCTGACCAAACCCACCGACGTTCAGGATCTTATCGAAAAGGCGGAAGCGGCATTCGGAAAGAGGCAGGTATTGGAGGACAAAATACGCGTGGCCCAGAGCCGCACCATTGGCAAGTCTGCGCGGGAAATATTAAGGGAGACCGGGGC
>JAOZQV010000058.1:9158-13219 GCA_029932035.1 Deltaproteobacteria bacterium
CGCAAACATGATCTGATTTGAATGAATAGGTACTAAAGGGGGGTGCATTGAATGGCCAAGAAGATAAAGGTTTTGATGGTAGATGACGAGGAACAGTTTCGTGCTACAACGTCGAAGATACTTACCAGAAGGGGTTATGAAACAACGGTGGCGGAGAGCGGCGAAGAGGCGATTGAGATCCTGAAGAAATCGCCACAGGATGTGGTGGTCTTGGATATCAGGATGCCGGGGATGGACGGGCTGGATGCCCTTGCCCAGATCAAGAAGATAGGTCCGGACGTGCGGGTCATTATGCTTACTGGACACGGCGGGGGTGAGTCGGCAAAGGAATCATTGGAACATGGGGCCTTTGATTATCTCAACAAACCGTGTGATATCGAACTGCTTTCCTTAAAGATAAATGACGCCTATGACGCGGCCCAGGAGGGCGTCAGGGCGGAGAAAAAGGCTGGGGATATTATGATCCCGATCGAGGATTATACCACCATCGATCCTGATAGCACGATCAAAGAGGGGATTGAAAGATTGAAGAGGTCTTTTGAAAGCGCCGTCTCCACCAGCCGGATCATGGAGACCGGACATCGCTCCATATTGGTATTTGACCAAACCGGAGAATTGGTCGGAATTCTGAGTATCCTCGACCTGATCGAGGCGGTGCGTCCAGCATACCTCTCAGCGCCGAAACCATCCATGGCCGACAGCATGCAATACTCGCCCATGTTCTGGTCAGGGCTTTTGACCGCCCAAGCTAAAGGACTTGTTAACAAGAAAATTAGAGACGTGATGGCTGATGCGCCTCTCAGCATCGATCAAGATACGAATCTCATGGAGATCGCCAACTTAATCTTCACTGAAAGGATGAGGCGGATGGCCGTAACCCGGGAGGGGAAGGTAATCGGCGTGGTCAGGGAACAAGAGATATTTTTCGAGATGGCCAAGATCATATTGAAGGCCTGATCACACTGCTGTGGTTCATTTGGCCATGACAGGAATGGCCGACAATTCAATCAAATTATAAGAGGTGAGGTGAAAAAATGACCAAAGCAAAACCGAAAGCCACCGGATATGACAAATATGTAAACTGGAAGCTCTTCATTATTCCAGTCGTTCTATTCTTTGCTATTCTGATTTTACCGACCCCCTACGGGATGAAGGATGTGGGGACCGAGATCCAGGTGGGACCAACCGCCGTGGTTAATTTTTTTACAACCGAGCTGTTTGGCGAAAAGAGTTCGGATGCCTCCCAATGGAAACTCCTTACGGCCCAGATCATGGAAAGGAATATGAGGATGGGGGCCCTTTCCAGTGATCGGTTTCTAAAACGAGACCTCAAGTGGTGTAAGAAATACAAGATCCAGGCGGATGCCGCAAATCTGACAAAGTCCCACGCCTTTATCATTGAGGATGTTAGCGATAAGGCCTTTGTTGACCTTATGAACAAGTCCGTGGAACTCCGGAAGGAAGGCCTCAAATATGAGGACCTGACCGGGAAGGACTTGAAAGCAGCGGACAAGGGGGCATGGCAAATCAAGGTTGCAGTTGCCATGATGATCTTTGTGGTCTTTTGCTTTATGACGGAGTGCATCCCTTTGCCGGGTGTTGCGTTCTGTATCGGGCTTATCCTCGTATTCACCGGTGTGGTAACCAGAAAATATGTGGCCATGCTCTACTGGTCCGACGCCTGCTGGTTTATCATGGGGAGCCTCATGTTTGCGGCTGCCTTTGTCAAGACAGGGGTGGACAAGAGGATGTGCCTCATGATGTTCAAAAAACTGGCAGTGCCAAACATAAAATGGGTCACACTCATCTTTTTTGTAATTATTTCGCCCCTCGCGGCATTTATCTCTGACCATGCCCTGGCCGCCATGTTTCTCCCCATAGGGATGCTCCTTTACCAGAACAGCCTCACCGACGAACTCCCCGAGGACAAGGAATTAGCCAAAATGCTCATGATAGCCATTGCCATGGCCTGCAACATAGGCGGCCCGGGGGCCCCCTCGGGCGGCGCCAGGAATGTGATCATGATGACCTATCTGAACGATATGTTCGGTTTTGATATCGGCTACTTCCAGTGGGTCACCTATTGTTTTCCATTCGTTTTAGTAATGATACCGGTTACATGGGTTATGGTGAACTGGCGGTTCAAGCCCCGGATCACCTCCCTTGCCCCTGCCATGAAGCACCTGCAAAATGAGATCGGGAAGATGGGCAAATGGAACAGCAAGCAGATATGGGCGCTCATCATTTTTGTTGTGATGGTGTACGGGTGGTTTACGGAAAAGGTCTTCTATAATATGGGCATCTATCCCGTTCGTCTCGGTATCGGCGTAATAGCGGTTGCCGGCGCCGTCGCCTATCTCCTCGCAGGGGTGGTGAACTGGAGGGACTACCAGGAAAGGGTAGACTGGGGCGTGGTCTGGCTCTATGCCGGCGCCATAATATTCGGCCGGACATTAGACAGCACGGGAGCCGCCTACTGGTTGGCAAGATCAGTGATTGACGGTCTGGCCCCACTTGGAATGGATTCGGGGATTCCTCTCATGGCCACGTCAAACGGTCTTACGGCCATCCTTACCAATCTCATGGCTGACGGACCTGCTGCCGCGGCCGTAGGTCCCATCGCCCTGAACATGGCGGGTCTTGTCCATCCGGGATCCACCTTCCTGCCATTCATGGCCATGGGGACGGCAATTGCTTCATCTTTTGCCTATTGCCTGATCATCGGGACGCCACCGAACGCCATTGTCTATGCGAGCGGGTACCTTGAGCCCAAGGACTATCTCAGGGTCGGTATACCCATGTGGTTTTTTGCAAACATCCTTATTGTCCTGCTCACTGCCGTATACTGGAGTACCAGGGGGTTTGCCGGGTTGCCGGGATTTTAGAGAGACTGATGTCGGAGATCAGAGGTCAGAAGTCGGAAGACGGAGAGAGGTTTAACCAATGGAAGAACTTAATGAGGATAAAAGCAAAAAGAAGACATTCTTTTATTCAAAGGGCGTCACCTATTTTACCAAGAAAACGGAGAGGACCCTGTTTTTCATCCTGACAATAATCATGCTTATATGGGGTATTTTGATAAAGTTTGGAACATTTTGATTGGCGATTGTCGATTGATGATTGTTGATTGAAGGAAAGAGGCGATTGGCGCACCCTTTTCAATTAAATTGGAGCAGAGCAATCGTTAGTCGAATCACCAGAAAACCCATATAAAATTGACAGCCATATTCATTCGAGTGATAGGACTATCAATGCTTGACTCTAAGAGCACAAATCAGACATCAATCAAGCCCGCTCTCCCTCTGGTCAAGAGGGAATCTCCGCTTAGTTCCAGCAATCCTCAAACAATCAACAATCAACAATCAATAATCAATAATCGTTTTACCTTTGGGTTTTACTTCCAGGCGTTGACGAAGATGTTAAGTTCGCCGAGCCGGTTTTATGGCAAACTGCCTGATGAGACCGGTTTCCGGCAGCCGCTCTGCTTCCTGATTGTGTCCAGTCTCTTCTTTGCCGGTGCGAGCCTTACCACCATCAGCGAAAACCAGATCCTCATTGGCGGGATATTATTGGTGAATGCCATTGCCATGCCTTTTGTGACGGCCGGTATTAGTTTCCTTGTAATCACCATGTCAATGGGGAAACGCGTAACCTTTGCAAGGCTATTCTCGATATACGCCTATGCAAGCGGCGTTACCCTGTTGGCATCCTGGATACCTCTATTTGTATGGCTGACCGAGCCGTGGAAATGGATACTCATAGTAATCGGGCTGGTCAGAGGATGCGGTTTCAGATGGATACAGGCAATCTTGGTTGTTGCTGTTTCTATTTTTGTCGTGGTCCTGTTTTTCTGGTCTCTTGGCCCGGTGATTGTTCAGATCAGGGGGATCATGGGATAATCAAAAAAAGGGCATTCGGGGTTGAAAACAGAGCTTCAAACTGGAGAGGAAAAAGCTGTTATGGAGATAAGGTGGCTATTGGCGATATTGATGGTGGCCGGCATTTTACAATTTTGTGTTCAACCGGCGTCAGGCGCTGTAAGTAACGACGAGCTCCTTAAA
>JAOZQV010000391.1 GCA_029932035.1 Deltaproteobacteria bacterium
CTCCCCTGCCTTTCGGTAAAGCGTACGGTCATGATGCCGCCTTTGACCTTGCCAAAACAAAAGAACCGATCTTCGTTTGCGCTATGGCCCAGATCCTCAATAATCACGCGATGGGGATCGGAAAAGGCATATTGGGCATCAAAAAACGAAACGCCATGCTTCTCTTTGTTTTGCTCGTTTTTCATATCGTCCCACTCAAAGCTTGGTCTCATATGCCAAATGTAATACAAACGGATGGCGTTGTCAAGTCCTACCCGTAGATCTGCATATTCGACATAGAATGGGGGACGTTGTTTTAGAAGGTAAGAATGGCGGGGGAATGTAGTGAAGGAAGCGCAGTTTACAGTTATGTTGACTTCAGAGGATGGATATCGTCACCACCATGTGCGATTCAGGAGAGATATTCTGGGTTTTGTCGTTCAGTATGAAACCAGGCTGGAAGGAAAATGTGAACGCAGATGGACGCAGATATGTTTATGGAGGGAGAAAAAGAAAAAATAAATTGGCAGCCCCGGTTAAATAAGGGAAAGGACGGATTTAACTGGGTAAACAAAGCACGCAAAGATAAAGAAATAAAATTATCCAGTTAATCAGGTTAGTTCTGTATGAAAATTTTTAAAGGAAGAACCCGTGAAAAATCCTTTTGTATATGGTGAAACAGTAAGTGGTGATAATTTTTGCGACCGTGTCCTGGAAATAAAAGAGCTGATCGCAGACATTAAAAACGGTCAGAACGTCATAATATTCTCTCCAAGGAGATATGGCAAGACCTCACTTATAAAACAGGTCTTACGTAAAGTAAAGGTGCAAGGAATTCTTACTTTTTATATTGATCTGTATCCGGCTATCAATAAAGGAAAATTTAAGCCAATTCGAGCTTTACTGTTCGACCGACGGCATGAGCTGCTTTTTTTAAGGTATGTAATGTCACTGATTCATTGATAGGGTCAAGGATTCTGTCAAGGGATGATCGGCTTGTTTTCATTTTTAATGCTTTGCTGGAATCCACTACAGGTGGCATCGTGAAAATATGAAGCTTATATTCTAAATTTAGAGGGCGCTCCATCCCTTTTCAAGCACAATTTGGGGTAAAGATGTTCAGAATACTGAAGAGACCAAATTTTTGGATCGTGTTTTTGGGCGATGCGGTCCTTGTGGGATTGGCGTATTACCTTGCCTATTATCTTCGCTTTGACGGCGATATCCCGGCAAGAGAAGTGGCTAACTGGATGAACACGGTTGTATGGATTGTGCCGCTGAAATTGGTGTGTTTTTACTTCTTTGGGCTTTATAAGGGGATGTGGAGGTATACAGGTGTATATGACCTGGAGAATCTGATTAAGGCTTGCGTTATCAGCTCGGGGATTATTGTCTTTATTCTGGTTCTCAAGGTGCGGTTTGTGGGGTTTCCGCGAAGTGTTTTTGTTATCGATTTTTTGTTGACGTTTTTGTTTTTGTCAGGTGTGCGCGTGGGGATACGGCTGTTTTTAAGCTCCGGGCGCGAAGGGTTCAGCTTCCCATTTCTTGCTAACAAAGATGAGGCTAAAGAGAGGGTATTGATTGTGGGCGCTGGGAATGCGGGCGAAAAACTTATCAGAGAGATTAAGGAAAACGAGGGGCTTAAGTATGATGTGGCCGGGTTTATTGATGATGATAAGCGAAAGCGGAACAAAACCATTCATGGGGTTTCTGTGTTGGGATCGGTGGATGAGGTGAAGAAGATCGCAGAGAAGGATGAGATTGATGAAATCATCATTGCTATCTCTGCGGCTTCGGCAGGGGAGATGAGGCAGATTGTGGGGGTTTGTGAGGCCACGGGTATCCCCTGTAAGACGGTGCCCGGAGTAGGAGAGCTGATAGAGGGGAAGGTTTCGGTAAGCTCCATCCGAAAAGTCCGGTACGAGGATCTATTGGGCAGACGACAGGTCAAATTAAACATGAAACAGATTGGGGGGTATCTGACCGGTAAAAGGGTGATGGTTACAGGGGGGGTAGGTTCCATCGGGTCGGAATTGTGCAGACAGATTCTTCGGTTTAGACCGGAGAGTCTAATCATTGTTGATATCGATGAGTCAGGGCTTTATGACGCTGAGTTAGACCTCGAGACGCGATTTCCTGATGCGAAAATTGTCCCTGTATTATCTCCCGTTCAGGATAGACATGTGATGAGGCGTATTTTTGAGAGGGAAAATCCGGAGGTTGTTTTCCATGCCGCGGCATATAAGCATGTCCCCATGATGGAGCTTCATCCCTGGGAAGCTGTGTTCAACAATATTTTAGCCGCACAGAACATTTTGGAGCAGTGCTGCAGTATGAAGGTGGAGCGTTTTGTCTTAGTATCTACAGACAAGGCGGTGCGTCCGACGAATGTTATGGGCGCCTCAAAACGGGTTTGTGAACTTTTGACCAATATTTACGCAAAAGAATTAGGCGCTCGGGATATGTCTGTCAGATTTGGGAATGTGATATACAGCGTCGGCAGCGTGGTTCCGCTTTTTAGAAAGCAGATTGAGAGAGGAGGGCCGGTTACTCTGACCCACCCTGATGTGATCAGGTATTTTATGACTATTCCCGAGGCTTCCCAGCTTATCCTCCAGGCGGGTGCAATCGGTAACGGGGGAGAGATCTTTATCTTGAAGATGGGTACGCCGATACGTATTGCGGACATGGCCCGCGATTTGATCCGGTTGTCGGGATTTGAGCCGGATGAGGAGATTGAGATAAAGGAGATCGGGTTGAGGCCCGGGGAGAAGTTGTTTGAGGAGTTGATTACGGAGGGGGAGGGGATTCAGGAGACGGAGCATGAGGAGATAATGGTGCTCAAAGCCCAAAGCTCCCCAGTACCATCTCCCGGAGCTACGGGGCAAGGGGGTGGGGATGAGTTGACGTTGAAGATGATGAGGAAGCATATAAAGAGGTTGGTGAATTTTGCTGAGGCCGGGGATGGGGACAAGATTCGGGAGGAGTTGAAGAGTATTGTGCCGGAGTATCAGGCGCAGAGCGGAAATCGAGAAAACTTACACAAAAGATGAAGAAGGGATAGAAGAGAATAAGGGCTTATTTTTACAAAAGAAAAGAAAGATAAGAAAGGGTATTGTTAAAGAAGTTTTCACAGAAGGCAAGAAAGGTAACAAAGTATTTTCTCCTCGTTTTCTTCGTTAGCTTCTGTAAGGAATAAAGAAATGGATGAGGTTGATTTTTTTGAAAGGCAGCTTCTGGGATACCGGGGCTGCTTTTTTTGTTTGGAAGGTCTTTTTTGACAGGATATACAGGAAGTAACAGGATGCAAGGATAGTCTCTCACCCCGGCACCATTTCCCGAAGCTACGGGGCGCCGCGCGGCGACAGTGAGTAATCTTTCAGTTTTTTCCGCCGATAGGCGGATTATTCTTCATCACTTTCGTCCCACCGGGGCGTAGGCCCCTACGGGCCGGAGGCTGGAAAGCGATGAAAATAACAAATAATTATCCAGTAAATCCTGCAAATCCTGTCTAAAAAAACAGCGTAATCCGT
>JAOZQV010000392.1 GCA_029932035.1 Deltaproteobacteria bacterium
AGCTATTTTTTCCCGACCGGGAATTGCGATTGGTGTGATTATGGAAATATCTGTGGAAAGGGAATTGCATTTGCAGTCTCCCTAAAGATGAAAAATGCGACAAAAGATGAAAAAACCATGAAACTGGCAAAGGCATTCAAGAGCTTTGAGGATTTCTGATATGGCGCTTAAAAATATCGGTATAGAGGCCGGTGCAGGCTGTGGAAAGACCACTCGGATCGTGAAAGACATCCTGGAGGGGCTTAACAAAGGAGGTTTTTCCATTGAAGATATTGTCGTGATCACCTTTACCCGTAAGGCGGCAAGCGAGCTGAAATCACGGATCTCCCTGAAACTCCAGGAAGCCATGGGCACAGGCAACCCCCTGATCGAAGCGCAACTGATGAACATGGGAAATGCTCGCATTTCCACTATTCATTCCTTTTGCGAGGGATTGCTCAAAGAGCGGCCGGTGGAGGCAGGGGTTGATCCAGGGTTTACCGTAATTGAAGATACGGAGCAGGAAGAATTTTTAAACGAAATCTATGATGAATAGCTTCATAAAAAACTGATTGAGGAACAGGCCTTCTTCCGAAAACTAGTCCTTGAACTTGAAAAGGAGCTGAAATCTGCAGAGAACAATTTCGGCAGGCCCGACAGTTCATTCTTGGGAATCATCAAGACCGCCCTTCAATACCGGGAACTGACATTGTTTTCACCTGAAAAGCCTGAACCTTCCCAAAAGATCCTGGCGGAATTCCTGAAGCACTGCCGACCCTTCCTGAACTCAACCGATTATGATTCCGTCAATGACCATGTGGCAGACTATGTGCAGACAATTGAAGAGGCTAAAAAGGGCGCCCCCGAGGATTACATTGAGGCCCTTTCAGGGTACTCCCTGAAAAACAGGGGCGGCGCTTCATGCAAAGAATTGCGAGACGAATGGAAATCGGTTTGCAGCACATACGTCCCCAGATTCACCTACTCAGTCCGTTACCCCGAGATAAAGGAGGTCTACCAGAACACCAACCGGCTGGTGGAGGACTTTGTTGCCTATTACCGCAGGGCCATGAGGGACCGGGGAGTCATGGATTTCAATGAAATCCTTTACAAGACCGAGCGGCTGCTGCGTAAAGACAAGGCTGTAAGGGAGTATTTTAAAAACAAATTCTCGTACATTTTTGTGGATGAATTTCATGATACGGATCCACTTCAGACCATGATCCTTTTCTATTTAGCTGAAAAAAGGGGAACATCCGCCGATTCCTGGGATAAGATTCGGCTTGAAAACGGCAAAATCTATGTGGTGGGAGACCCGAAGCAGTCTATCTACCGGTTTCGAAGGGCGGATATTGAGATCTATTCCAGGGCCATGGATAAAATCACCAAAAAAGGAACTGGAAATAAAATGCTTCTGTCTGTAAATTACCGCTCTTCTGCAAAGATTATAGAATGGGTGAACAGGTTTTTCCAGGAGCGGCTGAAAAGGCCTGAAGACGGCAATTACCAGGCGGACTATGTTCCATTGAAGGCCCACAAAAGAAAAGGGGGGCGTATCCTCTTTGTGGAACCGGCTGCCAGTCTGCCTGATATTGAGGATCAGAAGGTAGAGGATGCCCGCGACATAGAGGCCAGACTGACCGCCTCATGGATCAAGGAAAATACCGCCAACGGAAAATTTGCATTCCGCGACATCATGGTCCTTTTCAGGACAAAAAACAACATGGTTAGGACCACTGAGTATTTAGAGGAATTAGATATCCCCTATGAAATGGTGGGGGCGAGTTCTTATTTCGGCCGGGGTGAAATCCTGGATGTCGCAAATATGCTCAAGGCCATCGCCAGCCCCCTGGAACAGGTGAATGTGGTTGCAGCGCTCAAAGGGCCGTTTTTCTCCCTGACCGACAAGGACCTGTACACGTGGCGGTTGCAGGGCGGAACATTTGATTACCGGGGGGCCGGGGAAGACCCGGATCACAAGGTCGGTTATGCCCTCTACGAAATCCAGGACCTTCATGCGAAATCCCGTGAAACAACGGCAGCCAATATCCTCAGAGAAGTGTTGGAGGAAAAGGGCGTACTGGCCTCTTACATGAAAACAAAGCGTGGCCGCCACAAAGCGCTGAATATCGTAAAGGCCGTGGAACTTTTGAGAAGCCTTGGCAAAATCCCTTTCAGTAATGCGGTTGATGATTTCACGGACAAGTTGGAGCGGAATATCGAAATGCCTGACTTTTCCCCGAGAACCGGAGAGGCCAACGAGGTTCAGTTGTTGACCATTCACAAGGCAAAGGGGCTGGAACAAAAAGTGGTCTATCTCGCCGACAGCACTTCCGCGAACCTCAGGGATAACGAGGTATTTACAGACAACATAAACGGGCAGGTAATCTACAAGCTGAACAAAGATTTTGTAACCCCGGATTACACCTCCTGGAAGGAGAAGGACGGGCTCCGAAACGAGGCCGAATCAGAACGGATCAGGTATGTGGCGGCCACCCGGGCAAAGGAATGGTTGGTGATCAACAGGGTCCCTTTCAATGGGTTTGATAAAACTTTTATTGCCCCGTTTTTTTCGGAAACAACAAAGACCGAAACCGTCGCCATTGACATAAAAAACCTGACCATTTCCGCCGGTAAAAAGATGGCAAAGCCAAAACCAAAGGCCCTGAAAAAATTTGATGAAGAACTGAAAAGGATTCAGGTTGATATTCCCAAAGCGATCAAAACGGCCTCAGTGCCATCCCTGCCAGTCATCAGTCCTTCAACCGGACAATTTGAAGGCGGAGAGGAAGATATCCAAATCCAGGTCATCTATGATGAGAGGGAAATGGATTTTCGCGTGGAGGGCGCGTCCGCAGCAACCATCGGAACACTCACCCACAAGCTGATGGAAACCAATCCTTCAAACCTTCAAAAAGCGGCCAAAACCCTCATAGAAAACGAGAAAGTTGCTCTTGACCCTTCCGCCCTGGTAGCGCGTGTCAAGGCACTCCGGAAAAAAGCCCTTTTGGATAGGCTCAAGAAGGCAAAAACCATCCTGAGAGAGGTGCCCCTCAAGTTTAAGACCACGGGTAATGTTTATTACGATGGAAATATCGACCTTCTATTTGAAGAGGATGACGGCTGGGTCCTGGTGGATTATAAAACCATTACTGTTTCGGACAAGCAGGAAGAAGAAAAAGTGCAGAAGAAGTACCAAGCCCAAATGGGGATCTACGCTGAAGGCCTGAAACAGATCGGGATGAAGGTAAAAGACGTTTTGATTGTTTCTTGTTGATTTTTCTCGTTTTATAACTTGGTTTGTGTCCCCTTTAGACATATCAGTCAGTTGCAACACAAAAATGAATATGGTAGGATGCATAATATTAAGAAGACAGCCCGATTCAGGGCAAAATGTCCCCTGTCATGGGCAGATCGCAGTCTTCTCTTGTCAGCACATTAAACCACTCGACAACCCGACTTTTTCAGTTAAGCACTGGATAAAATGAGGTGAGCATCATGGGATTAGCATTAGTAAAAGAACCT
>JAOZQV010000393.1 GCA_029932035.1 Deltaproteobacteria bacterium
AAATAGGGCTGGGATTCGGGTCTAAATAAAGGTAGAGGAATAGAAAGGCTCCTGCGATAAGGGCGATGCCGGACGCAAGACCGTCCATGTTGTCTAAGAGATTAAAAGCATTAGTGATGCCAACGATCCAGAGAATGGACAGGAACAGGTTGAGCGTTTCGGAATCGGTCCAGCCAAGGCGGAAACCGAAGAATACCAAGATGGCGGTGATGATGACCTGGCCAGCCAGTTTGTGTTGAGGGTCCATATTGAAAATATCATCTATTAGACCCAAGACAAATATTCCTCCCGAGCAGAGGATCATTGCAAGATAGGGTTCGCCAAAATGGGACCAGTCTGTTAAACAGGCGGCGAGAAACCAGGCCGTTACCATTGCGCAAAAAATGCTGACACCACCAAAAAGGGCCGTCTCTTTGCGGTGCCATCTATTATCTTTAGGCACAGCCACCTGCCCTGATCTTATTGCGAGTCTTCGCGCCAAGGGGGTCAGTACAAGCGACAAAGCGCAGCCCAACCCGAAAATGGCAAGATAAATATAAGCGTTCATAATCACACTACGAGCTGGAGGCCAAAAAATTGAAAGGTCGTTCATTTGACGCACGGCGCAGGAAATATATCATAGAAATAATCAAGAAAAGATCCGGAATCCACACTCCGATTACCGGGGACATACCCCCGCTTGAACAGATGCTCCTCATGACCATGAGGCAAATATAATAAGCTGAAAAGACCGCAAGGCTAACTCCAATCCCGGCCGAACGCCCCCGTGCCCGTATTTGCGCGCCAAGAGCAACTCCTATTATTCCCATAAAGAGTACTGCTAAGGGTATTGAGCCCTTTTCGAGAAGCTCCCTCATCATCCTGTTGTATCTCATATCCCCTTTTGGAGCCGTTTTTAGCTGTTCGATCAGATGTCCTATTGACAACTCATGAGGCGCCTTTCGCCTTGATTTAAGGTTGGCCATAACATCTTTCAGGCCAATGTTTAAGCCGTATGTATTAAATTTGATTGTTCGAGCAGCGCTCAGATTTTTGTCAACCACAAATATTGTACCCCTAACAAAATAGATGGTAATGATTCTTTCATCGGGCCGCATTATGATCCGTCCTTCCTCAGCCACAATGGT
The DNA here is from genome assembly GCA_029932035.1 of Deltaproteobacteria bacterium. Lineage (GTDB taxonomy): Bacteria > Desulfobacterota > DSM-4660 > Desulfatiglandales > Desulfatiglandaceae > Desulfacyla. Next base: position 1,128 of record JAOZQV010000393.1, read on the forward strand.
ATTTGTAACATCCTTATCCCTCCTGTCTACCACAAAGACGTCCTTTAATACCCTTTCCCGCCTGGAAAAATTGTTCACATACAAGACCAGATTGTCAAATGGTTCACAGAAAACCCGTTCCTTGATTCCTATGTCAGCCTTTGACTCTGCGATCTTGAAGATGAGATCTTTAAAGGCCCTGTTACCCCACGGCGCCGCAAAAATACTTATGGCGAGCCCAAGAAAAAAAACCAGGAAAGAAAACGCTACTACAGGTGGCAGCATCTGATAAAGGCTGATTCCCGATGACTTCAGGGCAATAATCTCGCTGTCAACGGAGAGACGTAAAAAGGCTACCACCACGGAAATGAGGGTCACTGCCGGGAGGGCAAATGTCAGGATGTCGGGCAACAGGTAGACAACCATGCCTATTACCTGTGTAACACGCACTCCCCGTGTTACGATTAATTCGGTAATGGAAAGCATTCGCGCCGCCACCATAATGAAGATGAAAACGAACAGGCTCGCCAAAAAAGTGGGCCATATCTCGTTTATGATATATCTGTATAAGGTCATCTTTTGTCAACTATCGATCGCCGGTGAAGACCGGCAGCATAGGCCACACCGCCAAGGATACTCAGGGCCACCTGCACGGAAAAGAAGAGAAGCCCGAGGCCTAATGCAGGTTCTGCCCCTATCCCTTTTAGACCAAAGAAATAGATAAAGGCCCCTTCCCTGACCCCAATCCCATTAAAGCTGATAGGAATGAGTGTTACGAGGAGCACTAAGGGAAGGCTGACAAAGTAAAAAGGGAGCGGGAGCTTGATGCCTATGCCGGCCCCTAACAGGGCTACTGAGCCCATTCCCAAGGCCTGAAGACAGAACGAAAGGCCCAGCACAGATAGGAGCCTCTGAGGCCTTTGCCAGAGGATAAGCAGACCTGCAAGATGCCGGGAAACGCCAGGCAGGATACCCTTGATTCTCCTCTGGAAAAACGGCAGGCCCAAGAGAGCAGCTAAAATAATCAGAGCGCTAATATAGAGAAAATCTGCAAAAGGTTGCGGCAGGAGATCAGGCCATATTTTCACTGCTGCTGCTCCCATAAACAACATGGTGATAAGTCCGAAGAGACGATCCCCCACAACAGTAAAAGCGGCAAGAAATCTCCTCCCTTTTTCACGTGAGAGGAAGTGCGCCTTAAAGAGATCGCCCCCAATACCGGTGGGGAGGAACAAATTGAAAAACATCCCTACGAAATAGAATCCCAAGTACGTGGGCCATCGCCCTGGAAATGAGAAGGTATTTGACAATATCCACCATCGAAAACTGCTCAGGACCTGGGCCACAAGGTTCATTAAGAAGACTATCCCCCAGATAGATATCTGCATGTCTTCAAAATAGATTAATACGCCCTTTAGATCGAACCGGGAAAAGAGCCAAATGAGAAGTCCTGCGCTGATACCGATTCTGATCAGATTCCCCGCCTTGCGGCGTATATCCTTCCTCACTCCAGGACCTCGCGCACTGTATAGATCCGCTTGCCGGAAGATTCATAATAGGTGCGGATTATCAATTCGGCACAAAGGCCTATAGCGACTAATACGATTCCCGTGATTATCAATAAGGCGCCAAAAAGGAGTAGGGGCCTACTGCCGATGTCCTCTCCATGCCACAGCTTCAACCATGTCAGATACAGCTCGATAACAAACCCCGCGACAAAAAGAAGGCCACCGCTAAGACCGAAGAGCTGGAGAGGTCTGGTTGCAAATTTCTGAAAAAAGAGCATGAGGATCAGGTCCAGGAGCACCCGATAGGTGCGGTCGATCCCATATTTGCTCTTACCCCTGCTGCGTGGATGATGCGACACCACCACCTCTCCAATCCGTGCCCCGTAAAAGCCTGCCAGGACAGGGATAAAGCGGTGCAACTCTCCGTAAAGGAGAAGATTTTTGGCTAAATCGTTAGTATAGGCCTTGAGAGAGCATCCGTAGTCGTGGAGCCTCACCCCCGTGGCAATCCCTATGAGTCTGTTGGCGATCTTCGAAGGAAGACGTCTTGAGATGAAGGGGTCCTGACGGTCTTTGCGCCATCCATTAACAAGATCATATCCTTCCTCTAATTTTGAAATCAGTAGAGGGATATTACGAGGGTCATTTTGAAGGTCTCCATCCATGGTGACAACGATGCGGCCCCGCGCATGATCGAACCCGGCGGTCATGGCAGCACTCTGGCCGAAATTTCGGCGCAGAAAAATAACACGCAGTTCGGGGGTATTGCTTTTAATGGTACGGAGCAGTTCATGGCTGTTGTCGGTGCTTCCGTCATCTACAAGTATAAGCTCGAAGAGTCGTCCGGTGGCACGCATGACTTCAAGGGTATTTT
>JAOZQV010000394.1 GCA_029932035.1 Deltaproteobacteria bacterium
ATATAAAACCCCATACAAATACGGCAAAATTTATGATGCTGTCGCTCCCCTTTGCCTGCTCCTGCGGCGGCATGGGCACCCTTGTGGGTGGGGGCCGCTGCATGGTCTCTGCCGCCTTTCTTTACGAATTCACAGGCATCGAGATCAGTTTTTTTGACTGGATAAAATACGCCATGCCCGCCGCTATTCTTACCGTGCCTGTGGCTGTGCTGATCGTCTATTTTGTGTTCAGACCTGACCCCAAGTTCAGGCTCCCGGATTTTGACGAAGATCTGGGTCCATGGACCGCCGTGGAAAAAAAGACCCTGATTATCATAGGTCTGGCATTTATTGCCTGGTTGACAAAGGGATTGCACGGGATACACTATTCGGTGACAGGAATGACGGCGGTAGCGGCCCTGGTCTTTTTCAAAATCCTTGAATGGGAGGATATTCACAAAAATCTTGAATGGGGAACCGCCCTGTTCATATTTGGCGGAGGAATCTCTCTGGGTCTTGCCATGGGCTACTCGGGCGCGGCTGCCTATTTCGCAAATCTGTTTTTCCCCCTCGTACAGGGGGGAGGCTGGCTACTCCTCTTTGTTGGTGTTGGAGTTTTCGGGGCCCTTGTGACAAATGCTATGGCCAATGTGGCTGCTGCTGCACTTATCCTGCCCATTGTAATCCCCATGGCCCAACTGGAAGGGGTTGATCCCAGGGTGATCGCCCTCTGTCTCGGGACAGCCACATCTTTCGCCATGCTTCTGGTCATAGGTTGTCCTCCAAATGCCATCGCTTACAGCTATAGACAGTTCAAATCGTCCGACCTCACAAAGGCAGGTCTGGTGGCGACGCCGATTCTCTTGGGGATCTTGATCTTGGTGGCGGCAATATGGTGGAAAATATTGGGGCTGGTGTAATACGGTACTCCGAGGCCGGGTAGGGTATGCACACACCGAAAAACGTGGAACTTTGATTCGATATGGAAAATGTACGCATCCTTCTCGTTGACGATGAAGACGACTTCCGCCGGACCCTTGCCAAACGCCTGACAAAAAGGGGTATGAACACGAAACAGGCGGCAAGCGGAGAAGAATGTTTAAAGATTATGGAAAAAGATCCTGTGGACGTGGTTGTCCTGGATGTGAAGATGCCGGGCATGAATGGTATTGAGACCCTTCATCATATCAAGAAAAGACATCCTGAAACCGAGGTTATCATGCTGACCGGACATGCAACCACCCACGACGGCGTAGAAGGTATTAAGACAGGAGCCTTTGATTATCTGACCAAGCCCATAGAATTGGAACATCTATTGGGCAAGATCGGACAGGTCCATGAAAAGCTCGTAATGGAGAAGGAAAAGCAGAAAGAGGCGAAATTCAGGGCCAAAATGGAACAGCAGATGATAGCCACGGAAAGATTGGCCGCCCTTGGGACCCTGGCCGCCGGTGTGGCCCATGAAATAAACAATCCCCTTGCCATTATAAAGGAATCCGCAGGGTGGATGAAGTCTATCCTGAACAGAGAAGAACTTGCCAACATGCCTCGCAAGCCTGATTTTGAAATGGCCCTTGAAAAGATAGAAAAGGGCGTGAAAAGGGCCAAGCGGATTACCCTTCAACTCCTGGGGTCTGTAAAGCAGACCCATTCTACTATTTCAGTGGTAAATATAAAAGAACTGGTGAATGAAACAGTGGCCCTGCTCCAAAGGGAGGCTGGAAATAAGGACGTTGAAATTGTTCAGGAGATCGATCCGGCCATCGTCTCCATTTGGACCGATCCCTACAAACTGCGGCAGATCCTCATCAACATCATAACCAATGCGGTTCATGCCAGCAGGTCAGGGGACAGGATCACGGTAGCACTCAAACCGGTTGATGACCGGGTGGCGATCAAAATAAAGGATACCGGTCAGGGTATCCCCGGGGAAAACCTAAAGAAGATCTTCGAGCCGTTCTTCAGCACAAAGCCGCCCGGTAAAGGGACGGGTCTTGGACTGTTTGTTACCCGCAGTCTAATGGATAAACTGGGTGGGGAAATCAGCGTGGAGAGCCGGTTAGGTGAGGGGACGACCTTTTGTATAACACTGCCAAGATATGCCGATGAGGAGGACACTTCAAAAAAAGACAAGACATCGATTCAAAGTGAGGGATGAAACAGGGGTATTTGCGAAATGTCGTTCAGACTAAGTAGAGGAGAAATAGACCATGGTAAAAATACCTGTAAAAGTGCTTTTGGTGGATGATGAAAAAGACTTTGTGGAAATGCTTTCTTTGAGATTGCAGGAGGCAGGGGAAAAGGTTTTTGCTGCGTACAGTGGAAAGGAATGCCTCGATACCTTGGACAAGACCGATATGGATGTCGTTGTTCTGGATATCAAGATGCCCGGCATGGATGGAATTGACACACTGCGAGAAATAAAAAAGCGGTTTCCATTGGTGGAGGTAATCCTGCTTACCGGGCACGGCAGCGCCGAAACCGCTGTGGAGGGAATGAAACTGGGGGCCTTTGATTATCTTATGAAACCGGCCGATTTTGACGATCTGACTGCTAAATTACAAGGGGCCAGAAACAGGAAAGACAACCAGGAGGAAAGAATCAGACAGGCTGAAGCCAAGCTCCTTATGAGAAAGAGCGGAGGGGTTTTCTGATTCATACTCCAACAATGCCCGTGCCCCGGGAAGGGATAATGGTGGCCCCGGCATCCTTTGCCGTATCTACGATACGATGTGTCACATCGGTTCTCACTGTTGCAATGATCAGCTTGAAGCGTATTTTATCCATCACTTTTAGACTTGATCCGTTTACTGAAGGGTTTGTATAATGCCGATACCAATTTGGTGATTTTCTTTGATTCAATCTACATCCTACATCCTTTGCTTGACACACAAGGCCGAACCACCTATGGTTTGTCGTCAAAAAAAAGGCTTCTTATCACGTTATCCCGTCACGCTATCACCGATCGTCAAGGCGCATAGCGCATGGTGCAAGGAGTATGGAAATGAATGAGCGCCCATATCCTGTATCTGACATAGGTGTAAGGCGCAAGGAACAAAACTGAGAACATAAATCTTGTGCATCGTGTATCCTGCATCGCCAAAGACTTACCACTCCGCCACACAACCGGCGGACAAGAACTTTAGGCACTTCAAACTTGACGGTCTCGTAAAAAGTCCAAATCTATGTTTTTGTGGGCTATAACTAATTGATATTACAATATGTATACTCTACCTTTTGTGTATTTTGCGTCATTTTGCGGCTACATCAAACTTTAGCTCACTTTAGGCACTCCTAATGACCCCCCTCATCTATCTCGATAACGCTGCCACTTCTTTTCCCAAACCCCCCGAAGTCATAGAAGCAATGCTCTATTTCATGAAAGAGGTGGGGGCCAATCCAGGGAGGTCCGGCCATTACAGGGCGGTTGAAGCAGACCGCATTGTTGCGGATACAAGAAAGGCGATCGCAAGGCTCTTTAACATCACCAATCCTAATCAAATCGTTTT
>JAOZQV010000395.1 GCA_029932035.1 Deltaproteobacteria bacterium
TGTCCAGGCCATGTTGGCGGATATGGCCACTGAGATCTATGCAGCGCGCCAGATGCTCTACCATGCAGCATGGCTGAGGGACCAGGGAAAGAGAATCACCCGTGAAGCAGCAATGGTGAAGTTATTCTGCACGGAAATGGCGAGCCGGATAGCGGACAAGGCAATACAGATATTCGGCGGCATGGGCTATATGAAAGAGTTGCCTGTGGAGATGTTTTACCGTGATGTGCGTCTTTACCGGATATTTGAAGGGACCAGTGAAATACAGAGAATCGTAATTGCAAGGAACCTGTTGAAGGAATAACGATTGAAAAGTATTGAAGGGAGATAGGGGAGAGCAAATGAGTATTGATAGGGTTTTTATCGTTGGCGCCGGTTTGATGGGCAGCGGCATAGCCCAGGCATGTGCCCAGTCCGGCATGGAGGTTATTCTAAATGACGTTAACCAGGAGGCTGTAGATAAAGGACTGAAGAACATTGGGTGGTCGGTCGGCAAATTTATCGAGAAAGGGAAACTTTCCGAAACTAAGGAGACTATCCTGGGCCGCATTAAGACCGCTACTGATTTGTCACAGGCTGGTGATGCTGATCTGGCCGTGGAGGCCGTGTTTGAGAATCTGGAAATGAAGCAGGACATATTCAGGAAACTGGATGAACGTAGCGGTCCTGACGCTTTGTTGGCCAGCAATACCTCTGCCATACCCATCACAGAACTTGCCGCTGAAACCGAACGTCCTGACAAAGTGTTAGGCCTTCATTTCTTTAATCCTGTTCCGATGATGCAGGCAGTGGAGGTTATAAAGGGTGTCAGCACTTCGGAAGAAACCATGCTGGCCGGTCTAAATTTTATCAGGAGATTAGGAAAGGAACCCATACGTGTTGAAAGCGATGTGCCGGGATTTTTGTTAAACCGGATCAATCTTATAAGCTACGTTGAGGCTATTCGTCTATTTGAGCAGGGTATTGGGTCAGTCGAGGACATTGATAAAGGATTCAGGCTCGCTTTTGGAAGAAAAATGGGTCCATTTGAGACCGGTGACATGGTTGGATTAGATGTCTCTTACGGGGCTCTAAGTGCAATATATGAGGAAAGCAAGGATATTCGTTATTATCCTCCACAGTTGCTAAGACGTAAAGTGAAGGCAGGTCAGTTAGGACGTAAGACCGGCAGGGGATGGTATGAATATGATAAGAGTTGAAACCGGCAATCCTGTCATGCGAGAATCCAATTCAGAGTCTTATTGAGCAAATAAGGAGGTAAAAAATTGAAAGACGTTGTTATTGTCAGCGGGGTGCGGACTCCTATCGGGAGGTATGGCGGGACCCTGAAGGATGTCCCGGTATACAAACTGGCCAGTCTGGTTCTGAACGAGGCGGCTAAAAGGGCCGGGGTGAAGCCTGCCGACGTGGATGACGTGATCATGGCCCAGTCTTACCAGAATGGCGAGTGCGCAAATGGGGCCCGCATGGCGATTCTTGAGGCCGGATGGCCGGTTGAAGTTCCGGGAGTAACAATAGATCGTCGCTGTTGTTCGGGTCTGGATGCCGTTTTTTTTGGTGTCATGAAAATCCAGACAGAAAATGCGGATATCATTGTTGCAGGCGGTATGGACAGCTTGAGCCAGGCGGAATTGTATATTCCTGGTCATATCAGATGGGGCCTGGGCGGCAGAGTCGATGAAAAATGGGGCTTTATGCCAAGGGGACACGGGGCACTCTCCATGTGGGGTATACCCGTTTATGACCGGATACAGCGTGCAAGGGTCATGTCCCAGCCTGTGGAAAGGTTCGGAGAGCTCAATTCCATGATGACGTGGGCGGAAAAAGCGGCTGAAAACGAAAATATCTCACGCAAGGAAGCAGATGAATGGGCTTTACGAAGCCAGCGGATGGCTATTGCAGCCATTGACTCAGGGAAATTCCGCGAAGAAATTGTTCCAATCCCTATCCCGCAAAGAAGAGGGGAGCCTTTGATCTTTGATGCGGATGAAACACCGAGGAGGGATACGACCCTGAAGAAACTCAATCAACTGCCGCCTGTGTATCCTGATGGCGTGTGTACTGCCGGCAATTCATCCACCGAGAACGACGGCGCGGCCGCCGTGGTATTAATGACAAGGGACAAGGCAGGGGAATTGGGCCTTGAACCTATGGCCTGTTTCAGGTCCTGCGCAGTGGCAGGGGCTGATCCTACCCTCACTTATCCCGCGGTGCCTGCATCTGTGGATAAGGCCCTCGAGAAAGCAGGAATTACAATAGATGAGGTAGATATCATTGAGATACAGGAGGCATTCGCAGTACAGGCATTGGCCGATGCAAGGATGATGGGAATCAAACCGGAAGATTTTGACAAAAAGATAAACGTCAATGGTTCGGGTATTTCTCTTGGCCATCCCATCGGGGCGACCGGGGTCATGAGATTGGTAACTTTGCTCCATGAAATGAAAAGACGCGGTTCCCGGTACGGATTGGAGACCATCTGCGGCGGCGGGGGCCTTGGAATAGCAGCGGTAATGGAAAGGACATAGACTGTGGCCGGATCAAGGGCGGAAATAACGATTGTAGATGGCGGGCCGAGAGATGGACTGTCCGCGGTTTCGGGACAGGTGTCTACTCGGGAGAAGATTCGTTTGATAAACAGCCTGGCGAAATCCGGCATCACCAAGATTGACTGTGTGGCTTTTACGCATCCGCGTCTTATTCCAAAAAACTCGGATGCGGAAGATGTCATGGGGAAACTGGAGAAGGCGCCGGGTGTGACTTATGTCGGTCTTGTTCCGAGTGAGATTGGCTGCCGGCGGGCAGTCCTTACGGACATTGATGAGATCGTGACGCTTGTGGCGGTTAGTGAGGTATTTAACAGGGCGGCACTGGGTATCGGCATCAAAGAGACGTTAAACAAGGCCTTGCCCACGATATTTGAAGCGGCGTCTAAAGGGGGGAAACCTATCCGTGCCTATGTCTTAGCTGTTTTTGGATGCCCTTATGGTGGAAAGGTGGAGTTCGATGAAGTCATTGAGATGGTGACAAGGCTTTGCTTTATGGGAGCAAAGGAGATATCGCTTTTGGACAGCACGGGCATGGCCGATCCAAAGCAGGTAAAGGAAATTCTTGGTGAGCTACTTGGTTTGGATCTGAGCGTTGATTTGGCAGTTCATTTTCATGACACCAGGGGCACAGGGCTGGTCAACTGCGTGGCCGCTTATGAAGCGGGTGTCCGTATTTTTGATACGGCGATTGGTGGGCTGAGCGGCACGCCTTTTGGAGCTCCCGACCTCAATATGGGATTCTGGAATATTCCCACCGAGGACCTTGTTCATTTATTCGAGCAGATGGGTATCAATACCGGCGTGGATCTGGAACTTCTTTTGGAGAGTGTGAAATTAGCTGAAGACTTGGCCGGCCGACCCCTGCCGGGCCATATATTAAGGGCCGGCCCGAAATCAAAATTGGCAAAAATTCCGGAGCGACTGAAATTGAAGT
>JAOZQV010000059.1:0-871 GCA_029932035.1 Deltaproteobacteria bacterium
TCCCAATATTCTCCAGGACGAAATCCAAAAGAGAACCGGCCGCCACAACATGCAACTCGGGCATGAGTTCATAAAAATATCTTAAAGATTTTACAGCCTTGGGTGCTTCCTGAATTTCGTCAAGAAATAATAGCGTTCTACCGGGTACAATATCTTTACCGACTAAAAGCCCTAAATCCCGAACAATACGCTTCGGATCCAGGTCCCTTTCAAAAACCTCAATATATCGAGGGTCAATTTCAAAATTGACTTCGACATATTCATCAAATCCCTTTCCGAGTTCGCGACAGCTATAGGTCTTGCCAACTTGCCGGGCCCCTCGAAGAAGCAGCGATTTCCTGTCGGAATCATCGGCCCACTCCTGCAAACGCCGTCCAATCAAACGTTTCATTCTTAACCCGCTTTCAATATGGTCGCTTTTAAAACATAATTACCTTAATTCATGGTTAATAATATAACCAAAAATATATTACTTATGGCTAATTGTAAAGGTATTTTGTTGAAACGCGAGAATAAATTCAGACTCTGCCTATTGGATTAATAACATTTTTTCAGTTTTAATTAAATTCAGCCCAATCTCAAATAGGGAGCTGTGCTCTCTGAGAGCGTGGCAAATGGGGTCAGCCCTTGACTTAGGACAAAACCCAAATCATTTTGAAATCCTATTTTCTTTAGGCTCTGACCGAAAGCCAGATTTTTCCTAAGGGCGAGGCCAGTCTTCCGGGACAGCGGGCGCCATCGGAACCAGGTTATTCCTCACAAAAAAACCCGATCTCCATCTCTTCAGAGTAACGGGGCTTTGGGGCAATTGTAGACCATTTCAAGTCCTCTTTCCCTCTTTTGGCGTTGAAAGAAGAAACCTGGTTCGAGC
>JAOZQV010000059.1:881-13032 GCA_029932035.1 Deltaproteobacteria bacterium
AAGTTAACGAAAAATGGGTGCGGGTTACGGGTTACGGGTTGCGCGTTACAGGTTACGGGTTGATAAAAACTGGTTGCAGCGAAGCGAAAATCCCGTCTTCAGCGGGAATACCCTTGGGATCGAATATTGACTATTGTCGATTGACGATTGTCTCGTGATGCCATCTGAATACTGGATGCTTGAAAATTGAAACTGGATAACGGGTAGCATAGCACATGGTTTTGTCAGATCCGGTCACAACCGGAGAGGTTTTTTTAAAAATACTCAATCTCTGCTCTACGCTTCCCCCTCTTCAGCCTCTATATCCGGCATGATTTTTCTACGCTTAGACATGAACCTGGGCCTCATGGATAGCCGGCGGGAAAACCGGGGATCATAAGTCGAGAAAACAAAACCAGTGACAAGGAGCAGAAACAGTCCCCCTGACGGGGCCAGGATATAGTACTCGCCCCCTCCGGAGGCCCTGTTCCAGTTGCCCATTTTACCCGGCTTTCTTTCAAGGAATAAGGCCCTTTTTCCGCTTATCACGGCGATCCCGCCCGGAGGGACCTCCTTCGGAGGGGTAAGGTATAACCTTCCCGACCCGTAAAGCACTATCAGGATGACAAAACAGACCGCGATAACCCGGAATTCGATGGATTTGAACAGGGGAGATGCCGGTCTCTCCTGATTTTTCGGGGCATGAAATCCGTAGACCAGGAGAAGCCCTGTCGCTACCCCCAACTGGTTCAGAAAGAAGTCGTTAAAATCCAGGTAGTCGCCATAGGACGGACACACAAATAGATACTGATTCACCTCATCAATGATCCCCATAAAGGTGCCCCAAAAGAGGATGCGCGCGAAGGGCCACCGAGTTCGGTCCGGATCAATGCTGAGATACATGAGTATGACAAGAATAGCGTACTGGGGATAGTGAACATATTCATTGGGGGAGAACAAGAGTATTCTGTTGGCTGCAAAGATAACAGCCAACAGGAGAAACCAATAGGCAAAAGTCCGCAAATGATGTTGACCCTTTCTTGCCCTTAAGAACACAATCAGAACCAGTGTCGTAAGCCCCACCCAGCCCGATGCAGATGAATAGTCTGAGGGCGTGAATTTTCCAAGGGGGGTGGAGAGAGGGGAAACAATTAATTTGGACAGTTTCAGATGAAGCAAGCTCGTTGCCACCCAGTAGGTCACAGCCAACAGGGCCCACCATAAACGCGGGGACTTAAAGGTTTGAAACCTGTTCCGTCTTGGATAAAAACGCTCATTCATCAAGAAAAACCCCTGTATCCCCCCGAATAAGGAACTTATCGTTCGCGAACGGGGCTACTGGGTAGGAATCAAAGCACCCGCCTGTATCTATGAACACGCCGAAATTGCCCGCATTCCGCCCCCCGCCATAAGAGTGGTCACCGCTGTACCCGAAAGATTTTTTGTTCCCCCTGTACCGGTCCTTTCCTCCTCCATCGTAGAAAAATCCCAGGCCGTTCTGGGCTCCTGAGCCCATGGAAAGCTCCGTCCCCCTGTAGGAGTCGTTGCCCGCGTAATCAAAAAAGCCGGCTACAGAGAGATCCCATGCGCCCCCCTGATTAGCTGCGATCCGCCCGGAGTAGATGTCGTTGCCGGCAATATCCACGAAGGCCCCAATGGCGCGGTGCGCGGCAGATCCCTGGCAATAACGGCCTCCGCGATACTCATCATCCCCTCCGTCATCACGTAGCATCCCGAATCCGAAATAGTAGCCTGTCCCCTGGGCAAAGTTTCCCGCCTGATAGAAATCATTTCCCAAAAGATCATACAGTATGCCGATGCCTCCACCGGCATAACCCCGGATCCCCCATGCCGCGCCCTGTGAGCAGGCCTGGTACATGTTCGCTGTGCCGTAGCCTGACCCATGCTTCCATCCGGCTCGATAGAAATCGTCTCCCTTCAGATCAAGGATCTCCCCAAATCCGAGCGGCCCCCCAAACCCTTGAACATACTTGGCGCCTTCATAGAGATCATTCCCGGCCATGTCTAACAGGAGCGCTCCCCCGAAAAATGCGCTCCCCTGGCCCATTTCCTGACATGCGTAGGTGTCATTTCCAGCCACATCAATGAGGCAGCCCACTCCGAAAAAGGAAGCACCCAATGAAAGCCGGTCACCGCTGTAAAAATCATCCCCCTCCATATCCACGATTAGACCCACTCCAAAAAACCCGGATGCAATTGTGGCAAACCTACTACTCAGGTATCGGTCATTGCCGGCAAAGTCTATGATAATACTACTGTGTGAATCGATACTCTCCACATGGCCGTCTTTGATCTGATAAACCGGAGAGCCGGCGTTGTTCAGATAGGTGTCATCCCCCCCCAGATCGATGATCACGGATGCGTCCACGCCGTAGATGTTGGGTCCCTCATCTCCGATCAGGAGAAGCCCTGCCGGTGTTTCTCGCACAGCAAGGAATCGCCCCTTTAACCCCGGATAGGACTCACGGTCCAGTGGCCTGCCGTTTGCATCACCCCTTTCCAGCTTGAGCTGTGCCAGGAACTCAGGGGAAAGCAGTGCCGATAGAACGGAAAACCCAGCGAAGAGCTCTGAAATATCTACCTTTTTTGCAAGATCGACCATGAAAATAGCATCGGCCTCTTCAATATGGTTGGACATGATAAACTGGTCGGGCAATTGTGGAAACATGTGGAGCAATCGGCGCCTGTTATCGGGGGAGATAGACGAAAAAGCCCTCTTTATCAAACGGTTTGAGTCAGTGACAACGGCAATCAACCGGTCAAGGGGAGGGCAGGGCGCGGTTTCCTGAAATGTTTTTCTTATTATAGTTTGGCCCACATCGAGTTGTTCGGTGGCGCAATCAACGAACTCTCTCAACACAATTTCAGAAGAGATGTAGCCTTCCGGACATCTGTTTTTTCCGGGGTGCAGAGAATCATAACAGCCCAGTGTATTGGTCAGGGACTCAAGGGAGAGAGGATCTCCAATAACACGGGATGTAGCAAAGGGGATAAACGGAACCTCGTGCGGATCCACTGTCTTTTTGAATGCATCTACAAGGCGGGTGTAATGGGTCAAAACCTGAGATTGCTGTTGCAACACGTGGTGAAATAGCGGTGCGGCGCCATTCATATCTCTGGATTGCCGCTCCCGGCCCAAAGGTGTGTCCACATAAAGGGTCTGCCCTGACGGTTCGGAGACATCACCTCGCAAAACATCAGTTGAAGAGCACCCCAAACAAATAATAATGGAAGAAATGAGCCAGATAGCGGGCTGGATGTAACGCAATAGTTTAGGCTTCATTCTCTATCCATGCCCCATGTCATGTATAAGTTTAAAGTGCCTAAAGTTTAAAGTGCCTAAAGTTAAGGAACTTCGTGTCATTTTAGAAAAGATGGTTTTCTCAAGACCTGCGCGACAAATTAGACCAAGGGACTCGGGTAATATGCAGCCAAGGAATTCGACCAGTATCCAGCATCCAGTATCCAGCATCCAGTATCCAGCATCCAGTATCCAGTATCCAGTATCCAGTATCACAATTTTTATATCAGAACTTAACAAATAAGACCAGCTCAGCAAAGGGTGACCCGAATTCCGATATATCAGACCTCGTTAAGTGTTTAAGTAGTTGAGTCGTTAAGTCGTTGTTATAATAGATCATATCCATGACTTGCTTGAAAATTGGACACTCGGAAAATTCAGGAATTTAGGGATTCAGGAATTTAGGAATTGGAATCTGAATCATTTCCTTATCTTAATCCCTCAATCCCTAAATTCGCAATTCCTCAATTTAGCTCGATATAGCCATTATTATGAGGATAGCGTCCAAAAATAGGACCACTTTTTTAGATCAAATAACGAGCTCTGTATATGATCAAATAGGGAGCTGTGCTCTCTGAGAGTATCTGTTGCAAATGGATGGCAAGGGAATTATATAACAACTCTATGAATCCACGTGCCGCTGCAAAACAGATTTTCTCCTCCCCCTTCGCTGCAATGCTAAAAAATTTTCAGCCCCTTGGTATATACTTTGTCCAGAACCGCTGGGCGCTCAGCATTGGACTCCTGAGCCTCCTCCTGGTTGATTTTCTTCTCCTCCTTATCCCTCTGGTCATCAGAAAGGCAATAGACCTCCTGGTCAGGCAAACCCCTGAAACGGGATCTCTCCTGTTTCAACAGGGGATGATAATTGTCGCAATCGCCTTGATGATCGCCCTGTTTCGTTATGTATGGAGACGCCTGATACTCGGCCATTCTCGGCGGGTTGAACAGGGTCTGAGAAACCGGATGTACGGGCATCTCCAAACCCTCCCAATCTCATTTTTTCATAAAACCAAGACCGGAGACCTTATGGCCAGGGCAATGAATGATATCAATGCCATCCGGATGGCCAGCGGTATGGGACTGGTGGCACTGATTGACGGCACTGTTCTCGGTTTAGCCGCGATCGGGTTCATGATGTCCATTGATCTGAAGTTAACCCTGATTGCCCTGATCCCAGCGCCCGTCGTTATTATACTCACCAAGATCCTCACCCGGCGGATGTCTACCGGATTCGAAGCGGTCCAGAGAACGTTTTCCGCTCTCACCGAGCGGGTCAGGGAGGCATTTGCCGGTATCAGAGTGGTAAAGGCACATAACCGTGAGACATGGGAATACACAAAGATAAAGGAGCAGGGGGAGAGATATGTTGCCGAAAACATGAATTTAGCTAAAACCCTTGCCCTCTTTTTCCCCATGATGATGATCTTTACCAACTCAGGTCTTGCCATTGTCATCTTGTTAGGGGGACGTTATGCAATTTTGGGGAACATTACCCCGGGTGATTTTGTGGCATTTATCAGCTATCTTAACCTGTTGACGTGGCCGATGATGGCCATGGGCTGGGTTACAACCCTGATCCAGAGGGGATCGGCCTGCATGCGCCGCATTAACCACATCCTTGAAGAGGTTCCGGATATCACGGATCCAGCGCCGATGCAGGACTTCTCCGGTGGTGAGATGCCGGAGGGGATCGATTTAAAGCAGGTAGAGGGAGAAATTGAGATTAGAGATCTTAACCTGAAATACCCTGGTCAAACCGATTACGCCTTGAAAGGTATCCATCTGAAAATTAATGGCGCGGAAACAGTGGCAGTGGTAGGACGGGTGGGATCGGGCAAGACGACCCTGTTACAGACTATCCCACGTCTATTGGATGTTCAGGAAAACACGGTCTTTATGGATAGACGCGACATCCGGCAAATCCCGCTTAAGACCCTGAGGAAAAACATAGGTTTTGTATCACAAGAGGTCTTTCTGTTTTCAGATACCATACGCAATAATGTGATCTTCGGCAGGCGCGGAATAGATGATCGGGCTCTGGAAAAGGCTTTGAGTTCCGCCGGTATTCTTGAAGAAATTCAGGACCTTGAAAGAGGATTAGACACAGTGTTGGGGGAGCGCGGAATAACACTCTCAGGAGGGCAGAGGCAGCGTCTAACCATTGCGAGGGCAATTGTGCAGCCTCTACCCGTCCTCATATTAGATGACGCCCTCTCCATGGTGGATACCCGTACTGAAGAGGAAATTTTGAATCAGATCCTAAGTTTGCGGCACGACAAGACCAATCTGATTGTTTCGCACAGAGTTTCAACCATCAGCAGGGCAAATCGGATTGTGGTGCTTGACAAGGGTGAACTGGTGGAAGAGGGGAGCCATGACAGCCTTATAGCTCTTGGGGGCGTCTATGCCACCCTGTACGAGGAGCAACGCTTAGAAGAGGAACTGGACTTAGAGGATTGATTTGGGTTGAGATTATTTTCTTACTCTTAATCTTAATCATAATCATAATCGTTTTGAGTAAGATTACGATTATGATTAAGATTATGAAATAGGGAAGAACTGTCTTATCCCTTAACCTCTGAACCCTAAACCACTGAACCCGTGAACGGGTACCGCCATGTTCAAAGACTATGGATACGCAGAGGAAGGGCAATTAGGCAAGCCGTATAATCTCAGGCTGTTGAAGAGACTTGCCCATTTTGCCATTCCCTATCAAAAACGTATTGCCGCCGGCCTCCTGCTCTCGATTCTGATTACCCTTTTTGACCTGACTGTTCCCTATCTTACCAAAATCGCCATTGATCAGTACATCGTGGCTTCGTGGTATCGAGTTGACTCAGGCAGGTTAACAGATCCGGCGTATCGTGATCTTACAGAGAGGTATAGTCCTCTATTAGAAACAAACAGTGTTCATTCTGTGTATTACATCTCCAACCTCAACATAAAAAAGATAGACCCCGCTGATCTACACCTCCTCAGGACCCAGGGACTCTTGTCATCTGAACGGTTCTACCGAGTCGGGCGGGACGTAAAGATTGAGCGGTTTTTAGGGAATGATAGAAATGCTTTTGATGAGATGACAGATGGCTCTTTCCTGATCCCGTATAAACTCCTCGAACATCTCCCCGAAAAAGCAATTTTGAAAATCAGGGCCGGGGATGTGCATGGCGTAACCCTGATCGCTGCTGTTTTTTTCTTCTTACTCCTCTTATCATTAGGCGTCGGTTACATAGAATACTATATCCTTGAATTCACAGGCCAGCGGATTATGCTGGATATCCGGCTGACGCTTTTCAGCAGGATGCAATCCCAATCTTTACGCTTTTTTGACCGGCACCCGGTCGGCCGTCTCGTTACACGGGTGACCAATGATGTCGAAAACCTCAACGAGATGTTCAAATCGGTCTTCATAACAGTATTCAAAGACCTGTTCATCCTCACCGGAATCCTGATAATCCTTCTCTACCTCAATTGGAGGCTGGCCCTTATATGTTTTATCCTTCTCCCTGTTATATTCTGCATTACGTTCATTTTCAGCTCAATGGCAAGAGAGGCCTTCAGAGAACTCCGGGCCACCGTTGCCAAAATAAATGGTTTTTTGCAGGAGCGGATAGGCGGGATGCAGGTTATACAGCTGTTTATCAGGGAAAAATTCCAGATGGAGGCCTTTTCCCGGATCAATCATGAGAATTACCTCGCGGGCATGAAACAGATTCGTGTGTTTGCCCTCTTTATGCCGGCAATGGAGCTCTTTTCTTCCTTTGCCGTCGCCTTTCTTATCTGGCATGGAGGCGGAAAAGTCATACAGGAAGAGCTAACCCTGGGCACACTTGTAGCCTTTATCAGTTATATCCAGATGTTCTTTAAGCCGATCAGGGATATTTCTGAGAAATACAATATAATGCAGTTGGCCATGGCCTCCACCGAACGAATATTCGAATTCATGGATAGCCGGGAGATAATCCCTGAGCCGGAATCGCCAAAGACGCCCGCTAATATAAGGGGACATCTTGTTTTTGATAGGGTCTCTTTCGGGTACGAGAAAGACCGTCCCATACTGCACGATATCTCTTTTGAAGTGACGCCGGGAGAAACAGCCGCAATAGTAGGCGCCACCGGTTCTGGAAAGACAACCGTGGTTAATCTTGTTGAGAGGTTTTATGACCCCGATCAGGGTTCAGTAATCTTAGACGGTATTGATCTGCGAGAATGGTCCAATGCCAAACTAAGGGGTGTGGTCAGCCTCTGCATGCAGGATGTCTTCATCTTTGCCGGCAAACTCGAGGACAATATTTCATTAGGTAGGGAGGAATTGAACAGTGAGGCAATTAGTTATGCAGCGGAAACGGCCAATGCCCGTCCCTTTATAGAGAGGCTGAAACATGGTTTTGCACAGGAGCTGGATGAAGGAGGCGCATCTCTATCTGCGGGTGAGCGCCAGCTCCTCTCTTTTGCCAGGGCATTGGCAAACGACCCCCGTCTCTTGATCTTAGACGAGGCCACATCAAGTGTGGACCCTGAAACAGAGCGGCTCATCCAGAAGGCGATCTCACAAATGGCAAAAAAAAGAACCACCCTGATTGTGGCCCACAGGCTCTCTACCATCCGGAAGGCAGACCGGATACTGGTAATGCATCATGGCCGGATCAGGGAGCAGGGGACACATAAGGAACTCATGGATTTAGGGGGGATCTATTTCAGGCTTAACCGGACAAAATCACCCGGTTCCCGAGATCTTCTCATCCAGAATCGTTCTTTGTAGCTCCTCAAAACTGTTCGCAGGCAGATTCCCTAATTCTATCAGATATTATTTCTGCGAGAACCCCTTTTAATCCTCTATCCCTGTGAAAAACCTGTTGGAATGAAGTGTAGATATGTGATATAGATAGCTCCTGATCTCAGAAAGCTGCCCATGCAAAATCCATCATTTTTTAAAGAATGCTGTGAATTTAGTTGAAAGTCACTGTAAAGAAGAAACAACGGTTAACGTATTTTTTTCACACCAAAACGCTAAACCCAAATGACTGACATAAGAGACACGGAATCAGAGCCCGGCGCACTTGAGTTTGCCCGCCCGGACGAGGAAACCCTCCTTATCCGACTTGCCGGGAGTTGGACACTAAGAAATAAACGCCCATCTGCTGACGATATCCGGAAAGAGATTGAATCCGGCCCCCGAATTGCACGCATCGCCTTTGACACAAAGGATCTTACAGCTTGGGACAGCATGTTTCTAACATTTATTACCAAGATGTTAGATCAGAGTTCGAGGGATGGCATAGCCGTTGACAGTCAAGGATTGCCAGAGGGGGTGCAGAGACTCCTGGCCCTTATGGCGGCAGTTCCAGAGAAAAAGGGTGTGAGGAAGGAAGCCGGGAAAGACTCATTTCTTTCACGGATTGGTGCGGAAGCCATTGATTTTTTCCGCTCTACAGGGGATATCCTGGCCTTTATTGGCGAAGTTTCCATGGCCTTTGGGCGATTTTTGGGCGGGAAAGCACGTTTCCGGGGCTCCGATCTCACTATGGTCATGCAGGATTGCGGCATACAAGCCCTTCCCATTGTCTCTTTGATCAGTCTGTTGGTGGGCCTCATCCTCGCCTTTGTAGGCGCTGTCCAATTGATTATGTTTGGGGCTGAGATTTACGTGGCAAACCTGGTCGGTATAGCCATGGTCCGCGTGATGGGCGCAATAATGACCGGGATTATCATGGCCGGTCGAACCGGCGCTGCTTTTGCAGCCCAGTTAGGAACCATGGAGGTAAACGAGGAGATAGACGCGTTTAAGACCATGGGTATTTCGCCCATGGAGTTCCTGGTCTTGCCTCGTATGTTAGGCCTCACGCTGATGATGCCGCTGCTCTGCCTCTATGCAGATCTGATGGGTATTTTAGGTGGCCTGATTGTGGGTGTGGGCATGTTAGATCTGAACGTGATAGAGTACTATAACCAGACCAGAGCCTCCATCAGTCTTTATGATCTTTTTATTGGGCTTTTCCAGGGGATGGTATTCGGAGTCCTGGTAGCCGTTGCCGGATGCCTCAGGGGGATGCAGTGCGGCCGCAGCGCCTCCGCAGTTGGAGATGCAGCTACATCGGCTGTGGTTACGGGGATTATCAGCATCATCGTAGCAACTGCCATTATAACGGTTGTATGTAATGTGTTGGGGATTTAGGGGGGAATTTAATCATGGATAAACAGGCGAGCAAGACCCTCATAGGCGCTTTTGTGGTGGGAGCGGTGGTTCTTATTGTTGCCGGCGTTTTGATCTTTGGCAGCGGAAAACTCATGAAAAAGACGGATTCATTCGTGCTGTTTTTTGAGGGTTCTCTCCAGGGTCTCAATGTGGGCTCCCCTGTCCTGTTTCGCGGTGTTCGGATCGGCGCTGTAACAAACATCACTATCGAGGCCGATGCGGAGGACCTTTCCATCCATATTCCCGTGATTATAGAGATAGAACCGCTCAAAATAAAACTGATACGCGGAAAACGAATACGGGATATCACAGCGAACTTGCCACCTCTGATAGAGAAAGGGCTGAGAGCACAGCTACAGATTGGCAGTCTGCTGACAGGTCAGTTGATCATTGAATTAGGGTTCAGCCCTGACACTCCCGCCAAAATCGTGGGGCTGAACACCAACTATCCTGAGATCCCCACGATTCCATCCGCTTTGGAACGAATTACCGATATAATGAAGGATCTTCCCTTTGACAAGATCATTGAAAAATTACTGTCCGCGGTTGAGGCAATCGAAAAACTTGCGAGTTCGCCTGATATCCCGGATACCCTGCATTCCCTGAAAATGACGGTAGAGGACGCACGGAAGCTCCTTCAAAACCTGGATAGCCGGATCGGTCCACTTGCAATGAGCATTGATAAGACGGTGCAGGAGTACGGAAAGCTTGCCCGTCATGTTGATGGGCAGGTTGAGTCTCTTGCATCCAGTGTCGATGCCACTTTGAAGGATGCCCGCGAACTGGTCCGGAACGTGGACGGCCGGGTGAAGCCATTGGCATCCAGTATTGAAAAGAGTCTAAAAGAGGCGCGGGGAGCCTTGGAACAGGCACGGAAGGCCCTGGTTGTTGCAGAGAAAACCATTGGAAAAGAATCGCCGGTCATCTATCAGTTAGATAAGACCCTGAAAGAGATTTCCCGTATGGCACGATCCATTCGTTCATTGGCAGATTATCTTGAACGTCATCCGAATGCCTTGCTATATGGCAAGGGCAAACCTAAGAGGAGATGAAACCATGTCCCGAATAATCTCTATAATTAGAGCAGTTACGTCTGGTTTATTACTAATGACCTTTATGGCATGTGCCAGCAATGCACCTTCAAGATTTTACGTATTAAGCTCTCTTCCCGGCACAGACGTGGGACCTGAAATGGCATCAGATAAGCATCGGGGCACCATCGGGATCGTGCCTGTGGAACTTCCGGCATACTTAGACCGGGAGCAGATCGTGACGCGGGTGAGTGCGAATGAGCTTCACTTAGCCGGATTCGATGAGTGGGCAGAACCCTTGGATGACAACTTCACACGCGTCCTAATGGAAAACCTCTCTGTACTGCTCTCTAAAGATTTGTTTACGATCTTTCCTTTCAGAGGTACTGAATCGATTGATTACCAGGTGGAGGTGGAGGTATTTCGTTTTGATGGGGGGCTTGGCGGGGATGCCTCACTGATAACCCGTTGGAGCATTTTCGGAGAAGATGACAAAAAATTGCTGTTGACGAGAAAGTCAAGTTTCAAAGAGGCCACAGGAGGGCCGGGTTACGAGGCCCTGGTTGCTGCCCAGAGTAGAGCCGTCGAAGCGCTCGCCCTTGAGATCGCGGGGGCAATAAAGGGGCTTTCGGGGGGAAGATGACAGACGCACAAGCGCTGATAGTTGCCAAAGATCTGGAAATCTCCTATGGCGATTTCGTAATCCAACGCGACCTCAACTTTACGGTAAAGAGCGGCGAGATATTCGTTATCATGGGGGGAAGCGGGTGCGGCAAGACAACCGTAATGCGCTCCCTGACCGGATTGAAGGAGCCATCAAAAGGCCAGGTGTTCTTGGGAGGAATCAGTTTCTGGGAGGCCGATCAGAAGACACGGGATCGGATAGCTCGTAACATCGGGATTGTTTACCAGAGCGGCGCCCTGTGGAGTTCCATGACATTAGCCGAAAACGTCAGTCTGCCCCTCGGCGAGTTCACAAACCTGAACGTTAGAGAGATCAGGGAGCTTGCGTCGTTGAAGCTTGCCCTGGTGGGATTAGCCGGATTTGAGGACTACTATCCCTCGGAGATCAGCGGGGGCATGAGAAAACGTGCCGGGGTTGCCCGCGCCCTGGCCCTTGATCCCGAATTCCTGTTCTTTGACGAGCCCTCGGCAGGGCTCGATCCTGTTACTTCATCCCTGTTGGACGAACTCATTATTGAACTCAGGGACAGCCTCCGGACAACCATGGTGATGGTTACCCACGAACTGCCAAGCATTTTTTCGGTGGCCGACAACTGCGTATTCTTGGACGCGGAGACCCGGACGATGATCGCGACCGGTGATCCGAAACGCCTTAAAAAGGAATCCCAGGACCCAAAGGTACACGCCTTTCTGACCCGTGGAGGAAAAAACAGGACGGGGTAAACCGGAAGAGCTCAAAGCTGAAAGCTCAAAGCCCAAAGGAAAAGATACAAAGGAACAAAAAAGCCCCCTGTGGAAACAGGAGGCTTTTTTTGTTTACACTGCCTTATTTTTTAAAGATGCCGACTACCACTCCTGATCCAGGTCAATCTCGTACTTCTCATTCTGGGCGTCTCGCAACTCATTCCCCTTCTTGATCTCTTCCTCGGTCCAGGG
>JAOZQV010000060.1:0-5866 GCA_029932035.1 Deltaproteobacteria bacterium
AGAAAAAGTTCATAAGAAAGATGTACTTCAACTGTTCGGCAGCCATTCAAACGCTTCTTTTGTGGGGGATCTGACAGAGGGGATCAAGGCTTCTCCGGCTTCCTTTGACTGCGTGATCGCGACACAGACACTTCAATTTATATTTGATTTGCGTGCCGCCCTAACCGAGCTTCACCGCATCCTGAAACCGGGGGGGGTTCTGCTGGCAACCGTTCCGGGGACGATCAGCTCCATTGATCAGGGTGAATGGGGAAGGTTGTGGTGCTGGGGTTTTACAAAGCGTTCTTTACAGACACTCTTTAGCGAAAGGGATGTCTCTTTTGACGTGACAATGAAGACGCACGGAAACGTATTGGCGGCCGTGGCATTTCTGGAGGGGTTATCCGTAAAAGAACTGAAAACTAAAGAGTTGGATCACCACGATCCGGCTTATCCGGTCTTGATTTCCGTCAGAGCTGTAAAACGGGAAACCGCACCATGACAAGCCGACTCCGCCAATCCGGCCGTCGTAGCCACTTTGGCGGAGTCGGCAGTGACGAACGCTACGACGGCCGGACCGGGAACCCGGCAAGGCTTTTCAAGGCTGTCCGTTGGACCGCCGGACGATTTGCGCCCAGGGCCTTTATCCTGATGTATCACCGGATCGCTGAACCGGGATCGGATCCATGGGCACTCAGTGTGTCTTCCCGGCATTTTGCAGCGCATCTTGAAATCTTGAAAAAGTATACCCATCCAATGGGTCTGCTCGATTTGGTTGATCATCTTCAGGATGGAAAGGTGCCGCGACGGGCAGTTGTGATCACCTTTGACGACGGATATGCGGACAATCTTTATGAAGCCAAACCGTTGCTGGAGCGCCATGATATCCCGGCGACGGTTTTTCTGCCCACCGGCCACATTGGTGAAAGTGAAGAATTCTGGTGGGACAAATTGGACCGACTGCTTCTGAATTCACACACCTTGCCGAAAAGACCTCATCTGGAGGTGAACGGCAGATCTCACGTTTGGGAACTGGCCGAATCGTATGATCATCAGGAAACAGGTTCCCCCCATGGAAGCGATGAAAGCAAAAAGGGCCTTCAACCCTGTTCCCGGCGCTCCCTTTACTTTTCAGTTTACCGGCTGCTGCTTCCCCTGTCCGAACAAGATCGGCAGGCATGTCTTCAGGAGATACAAGGGTGGATCAGCGGCGTACCCAAGGCCCGTCCTGCTTATCGGACCCTTTCACCGGAAGAAGTTGAACTGTTGGGCCGGGGTGCTCTAGTGGAAATCGGCGCCCACACCATCACCCATCCTTTTCTGTCAGCCCATCCCGAGGCTTTTCAGCAGCGTGAAATCAAGCAGTGTAAGATCGATCTGGAGGCGATTACAGGTCGGCCGGTGAATAGTTTCGCTTATCCACATGGCGATTACGATGAACGGTCCGTAGCCCTGGTTCGGCAAGCGGGATTTGTTTGCGCCTGTTCTATCGAGGAAAACAGCGTATGTCGCCATAGCGACCCTTTTCTACTTCCGCGTTTCAAGGTAAACAATTACAATGGGGAAGCGTTCATACGGCGTCTGTTGGGGATATGGGCATTGAAATGACATCAATCCGCAATCCGCAATCCGCAAGCCGACTCCGCCAAAGTAGCGAATGCTACGACGGCTGGATCCGAAATCCGAAGAGGGCCAAGGGTCTGGTTTCCGCCATCATCATCTTCTTCAATACAGAAAAGTTCATCGAGGAGGCTATCGAAAGCGTACTGGTCCAATCCTATGACAACTGGGAACTGCTCCTCGTTGATGACGGTTCAGAAGATAACAGCACCGCCATTGCCCACGAATACGAACGAAAATACAACCCCAGAGTGCGCTGTTTCAAACATGACGGCCACAGTAATCAAGGCATGAGTGCCTCACGCAACCTGGGACTGTCCCATGCCAGTGGAGACTATATTGCATTTCTGGACGCGGATGATGTGTGGGTGCCGCACAAGCTGAAACAACAGACAGCCATATTGAATTCCCACCCTGATGCCGCCATGGTCTATGGCCGCACATTGATCTGGTACAGTTGGTCAGGTGAGCCTGAAGATGAATACCGGGACCACTTCTACCCATTGGGCGTCCATCCGGGTACAATCGTTAAGCCGCCCGACCTCTTTCTTCTTATGATGCGAAACAAGGTCCAGACACCCACGACCTGTAACGCCATGCTGCGACGCGAACCATTCGAAGAAGTGGGAGGATTCCAGGACTCTTTCAGGGGAATGTTCGAGGACCAACTCTTTTTCGCCAAGGTATGCCTCAAACTGCCGGTGTTCGTATCGGGTGAATGCTGGGCCAAGTACAGGCAGCACCTTGACAGCCATTCCGCTATTGCAGAAAGAAAAGGTGAGGCCGATTCGGCACGGCTTACCTTCTTGAACTGGATTACAGTGTATCTCTCGGATCAGGGGATCAATTGCCCGACCCTCTTGAAAGCCGTTAGCCGTGAGGCGTGGCAATGTCGACATCCCCAGATACACCGACTCTTCTGGCAAACAGTTGGGAAATTCAAATGGATCGCCCTGCAAACACTGCCGGGCCCTGTTATTTCCTGGTTGCGAACCAAGAGAGACCAGGTTTTGCAAAAACACGGGAGCCATGCAGAGATCGTCAAATAGATAAGGGGTCGAGCGCATGAATTGGAAATATTACTCCCACGTTGGCAGGATTAGCCAATAAGATGAAGATTGCCTTTATCAGCTTTGAATACCCCCCGGATACCGCGGACGGTGGTATTGCCACCTATGTGCATCAGGCAGCGCGAATGCTTGTGAGCCGCGGCCATCATGTGGAGGTGTTTACCAGCAGCCCTCATCGATCGGGGTCGGCCACTGAGGAGGATGTCCTCGTCCACCGTGTTAAAGAAAAGGACCCATGGAATTTTTCCGGGCCCATAGGCCAACTATTTACGCAGCGGCATGCCATAATGGGTTTCGATCTGCTTGAAGGCCCCGAGTTTTGTGCCGATGCGAGAGATGCCGTGCGTCTCGTCCCTGACATACCGCTTGTGATCAAGCTCCACACGCCCACTCTTTTTCTGTTGCGGCTCAACTACCATGAAAAGGCCATTTTAAAGAACATTCAGCATTTCGCAAAAGCACTATGCCGGCGAATGAGACCCTCATGGGGGTATAACCCCCTGTATGAGCACATACGATTGCATGCCCTGAAGGCGAACAGAATCGAGCGGCTGCACGCACTGGAAGCCGACGTGATCGCTTCCCCCTCAAGAGCGTTAGGGCGGCTGTTAGCGAAGGAATGGGGCCTAGACCAGGAGGTCATAGACCATGTACCTTATCCATACATTCCATTGGAAAAGTTGCTGAAAATTCCCACTGACACGAATACCGGGATCGTGACTTTTCTGGGCAGACTCGAAAAACGAAAAGGGGTGCTTGACCTTGCTCGAGCCATACCGCACGTGCTGAAGCAACATCCCGGAGTGCGGTTCTCTTTTGTGGGGGCCGCCGAACCTTCTCCCGACCCCGGCAAAGACATGCGCCGGTATTTGGAACATCGGTTGCGAAGGTATGGAAACTCGATAAGTTTTACCGGCTCTGTTCCCTCAAAAAGCATTCCGGATGTTCTTTCTGATACGGATATATGCGTTTTCCCCAGTATCTGGGAAAATTTCCCTTGCGTCTGTCTGGAAGCCATGTCGGCGGGCCGGGGGATTGTTGCCTCCAACAGGGGCGGCATGACGGACATGCTCGATTCAGGTAGGGTAGGGCGCCTGGTTCCTCCCGGAAACCCGAAGGAAATTGCTGCTGCGGTGATTGATTTGCTGGGAAATCCCGGTTTACGTTCCAGTCTTGGACAAGCCGCCCGCAACCGCCTCCTCAGCGAGTATAATGCAGATACCATCAGCACGCTACAGATTGAAAGTTATCAACGGGCTATTGCGCGCAGACGCGCCAAAGGCGCCCGTAAATGGCGTTCCGGGTGATGACTGAAAGGACAGGATGCCCATGAACCCGATGGTTACAGTGATTATTATCTTTTTGAACGCGGAAGCGTTTCTGGAAGAAGCCATAGAAAGCGTCCTCGCTCAGACCTATGATCCCTGGGAGCTTCTCCTGGTGGATGACGGTTCCACGGACGGAAGTACTGAAATTGCCAGAAAACATGCGAGGTTATATCCGGAAAAGGTACGTTATCTTGACCATGAAAACCATGCGAACCGGGGGAAAAGCACATCGCGCAATATGGGTATCCACAATGCCAAAGGAGAATATATCGCTTTTTTGGATGCGGATGACCTGTTTTTGCCACAGAAGTTGGAGCGGCAGACGCCCATCCTGGATGCTCATCCCGAGGCAGCCATGGTCTACGGACCGAGCCTGTACTGGCATGGCTGGACAGGCAAACAAGAGGATATTCGCCGGGATTTTAAAGGAAAACTGGGTGTTCCGCCGCATACGTTGATACAGCCGCCCGCTTTACTGACCCGTTTTTTGAAAAATGGAGAGATCGTTCCCTGTATTTGCAGCCTTCTGGTCCGGCGGCGCATTTTGCAGGATTGCGGCGGATTTGATGAGGCGATTCAGCATCTGTATGAGGATCAGGTCTTGTTGGCCAAAATCTGTACGCGGGCGCCCGTTTTTGTGGACAGTGGGTGCTGGGACAAATACAGGCAACATCCGGGATCAAGTTCTAATATCGCAATAAAGAAAGGTGAATATCACCCGCTCAAACCGAACCCCTCACGGTTGGTCTATCTGACGTGGTTAACGGCCTATATATACACGGAAGAAGTGTATGACAGGGAACTCATAACGGCCCTTTCAAAGGCGCTGAGACCCTACCGTCATCCCACCCTGTTCAGGATTCTGGCGCCGGTCCAATATTTTGCGGACAAGATCAGATGGTCCTGGAACAGGTTTTTTGCCCGGAGACTATAGCAACCGGCTCAAATGCTCTCGAAACCGCCCCCCCGTTGTATCAGCATTCTGTGGGCTGAAATCCTGGCCCGTGCCTGGAAATACCGAAACCGCCCCCGAAAACTTCGGTCGGTGGCAAAAACGCTTATGTGATCATTAAGCACCCGGCCGGTTCGTTTAGCCAGGAACGGACTAGTTGAGTATGCCTCAAGGGAATCAAGAAATTGATCGGACAGTGTTTTCAGATTTGATCGAAGTCCCCCCCAGTCGCTTATGGGCCTACCCGAAGAGACCATCGCATGCCTGAAAATGCATGCGCCTATTTCATAGGGATTCAAGTCTGAACGGATTCTACCCCCTAACTGATCCAGAAGATCGCTTGCGTCTTCCCCCTTTCCGATCATGTAACCGGCACATGCACAGGCCAAATGAAGTTTGCATTTTGAAAGCCCCTCTTTGGGGAAGCCGTCCGGGTAAACGGGATGTGGTTTGGGTATGCGTGGGTCTGTGGAATGCCCCCTCGTCAAAACACGAACCCCATCGGCGAGGAGTTGGCGTGCATTCTTCGAGGCGGAGTCTGCCCGCATGCGATAAGCCGCCAGTATTTCCGGCACCCCACCGAACCGTGCGCCGGTACGGGCAATTCGCTGCCATAGATCCCAATCCTCGCAAGTTTGAAGAGATGGATCAAATCCACCGGCCTTTTCCACAAGAGAGCGAGACACAACGTAGGTGTGGAGCACCGAGAAACAATACTGGGCATGCTCAGCAAAAAGGTCACCGGTGTCACCTGCAAATTCTTCAAAGACATGGCTGCCGTCGGGCGTGACATATGTCCATCCGCAATAGACCGCATCAAAGCCGTCGTCATGGCGAAGCAGGCCTGTCAAACGCTCCAGGTGTTGCGGGAAGATCCAATCATCAGCATCCAGGAAAAGGAGCCATCTGAAACGCGA
>JAOZQV010000060.1:5966-9750 GCA_029932035.1 Deltaproteobacteria bacterium
ATGGAAATGTACCACCACAGCCTCCGGCACGTAAATCATCGGGTAGCCATGGGACAGCCAATTGCTGCAAAAGGCCCTGTCTTCGCCGCCCGCCCTGTGGAAGTCCGTGTCAAAGCCCCCTGACATTTTGAAGAGCTCCTTTTTCACCGCCATGTTGCAGGACATCAGGAAACGAGCGCTGTTTCTTTCACTGTTGTAGTAGCCATAGAGATAATCACTGAGCAGTTGGCTGGCACTTGAGCAGGCATTTTCGGGAAAGCCATTGATCACGGCTCCCCCCATGAGGCTATCCGGCGCATCCGCAAACCATTTCGAATATGTTTTTAGCCAGTCAGGAACGGGGATACAATCGTCATCGGTAAATACCAGAAACTCTCCATTTGCCCTTGCGGCTCCTTTATTGCGGGCCGCGGCAGGCCCGGCGTGCGAACTGTTCAACAGGATGATTTCAAGGCAGTCGGTAAATGGGAGAAGGATTTCTTCCGGAGACACCGGACTGCCGTCATCCACAACGATCACTTCAAAATTGTTCCGGGGGAAATCCAGTCGGGTAATGCCCTCGAGACACCTTCGCAATGGCTCTGTCCGCTGGTACGTTGGTATGATGATGGAAAACAGCGGTGAATTACTTTCTTTCATAGCATTCATGCTGAATTTTTTTCACCCCTTTTCAACATCACAATCCCATTGTAGATCCACCCAAGCAGCCCTCCGGCAAAGCCGCCCAGGGCAGCGCCGTAGATGAAACCGATGAGGCTCCCGCCAAAAGTGACACGGTATCCGGGAAAATACTGGCTCAGCAGTTGCAAATGAGGGCCGACGGGCTCGCCGCCTTTGATGATGAGCCAGTTGGTGGCAACGAATATGGCCGACCCGAAAAGGAGAGCTAAAACAAGACCCAGGATTTTCACATTCAGACGAAGAACGTACCCGGTAATTTCGTCGGTTTCATGGGTCACCGGTTCCACAATTTTTTTCATGATTCGACTTCCTGTTTTGCGAAGATCAGATCCATATTACGCATCAGGCTGCATCCACACACGGGAGCGGATCATATGTGATCCACAAAATCCCTCAAACTCAACCGTTCCGCCTTTTTTCTCACGCGAAAAAGATGGAGCGCCACCAGCAGGTTTCGAAGATACGCAAAGAACCACCCAAACAGAAACCCCCATAAAAACCCATAGAAGAAGGCGATAAAGGCACCCTTAACGGAAACGGTGTAGCCGAAAAAATATTGGGACAGGAGTTGCAGATTGGGGCCTACCACTTCTCCACCCTTTATAACGAGCCACAGGGTTGCCACAAAAAAGAGCAGCCCCGAAACCGTTCCCAGGGCAATTCCCAGGGCCGATTTATCCATCCCGGCAAAGGATTGAAGAATCATTTTTTCCGTTAAAGTCCTGCGGGGGGATACCGATGCGTCTTCTTCAAGATATTCCGCTTCCTCATTGACCGCCCACAAGTCATGATCCGCCCCCAGGACATTTCGGGCTGCCAGGATTCCGGTTTGCATGGAATGGTCCATATTGTTGTAACGATGCATTCCATTTCGACCGATGGTCTGGAGGTTTTCAAAACCGTCAAGGAAATCCCCAATAACCTTGAGCCGCTTTTCGTATCCGGAGGTGTAGACCGGATAGGCATCGGGCTGGCGGACCACAAAGGTGTCTATAACCTGGTTCTTTTCCGCCAGTCCGAGTCGGGCCAGTTCTGAAGCGGCAACCGCCGACAACGCTTCATCGGACATGCTGGATAAGCGGTCGCCCTCATTGCAGAAGTATTCCATGCCAAGGCTCGTTCTGTGAGGGTCGGGAACCATGGCGGGGCTCCAGTTCTTGAAGTTCTGAATACGGCCCACCTTAAAACCCGGGCCGTGAATATAGATCCACTGATCCGGGAAAAGGGCGTCTTTGTCGAGGATCAGAACCACAAGAATCAGCCCCCTGTGGGACATGCTGTTGGCCGCTTTCGACACACCGGCGGGGACGACCCGATGATGGTCAAGCATGGCAATGAGTTTGTCAAGGGGCATGCTGGAGATGAGATGTTCCACCGGCATTTCAAAGGTTCTGTCTCCTTCCATGCATTTGACGCCCGTTATCCGCCGGTTTGTGTGATTCAGGCCCATAACCTTTGTGTCGAATCGAACATGGCCCCCTTTTTCCGCAATCTTTTCGCAAAACGCCTCCCACATCATCCCCGGCCCTTTTTCGGGATAATGAAACTCGTGAATCAGGCTCTTCGCCTTTTGATTCCCGAAAAGTGCGTGGGAAAGGGCCGCCATCAGCGACAACCCCTTGATCCGCTGCCGGGCCCAATCCGCCGGAATACGGTCACACGGCATCCCCCATAACTTAGCGGTGTAAGGTGCAAAGAATTTTCCATAAAGCCTTCGCCCGAAGCGATTGGAGACCCATTGCTCAAAGGTCTCCTCTTCGGGGTAAGGGCGAATTTGTGATCGAAGATAGCTTAAAAGAATGAACAGGCTTTCCGTTGCCCCCATGCGGGTGAGGGCATTGAAAAAATTCAGGGGATAGTCAAGGAATCGACCGTCATAATATATGCGGGAGATCCTGTGGACCGTTATGAACCCCTGGTCCAAGACCGTCTGCCAGAGTTTCATAACCGCATCGTTTTTGGTGAAAAACCGGTGGCCGCCGATATCGAACCGGTATCCCCTGTAGACTTCCGTGCGTGCGATCCCACCGGCCTTGTCCCCTTTTTCGAGCACAACCGGGTGAACGTCCTGCCGGACCAGTTCATGGGCCGCTGCGAGACCGGCAGGCCCCGCGCCGATAATGAGAACAGGGGCAGTGTCTGGTGGGGGTCTATTCATCTTGACCTCCGGTGTCCCTGACCCTTTTGCAGGCCCCAGCCCATACTTTTTTGGCGTTATGATGCGCCCACAGAACAGCAAAGGTCAGGCCGCTGTAAAATAGATAGAACCAGTGCCAGAAAATGGCCTTCAGTGAAAACCAATGTCCCCTCTTATTCCTGAAAAACCGGTAAAGGTCCCGGTTAAGCCAGAGCACGCCCCCCAAAAGAATCGCGGCGGGGACAATCCACCACGGAGCAAACAGTGAAGCGGTTATCATGGCCGTCGCCAAGCCGATACCTAAAACACTGATGCGGTCTGATACTTTAGTGTTCAGGTCATTGAGAAATCTTCCCTCGCGCAGGATCAATCGGGTCCAGGGAACAGCCCGATAAAAGATATCGGCTTTCAAAAGATTCGATATGGTCCAGCGTTTCAGGTGTTTTACCTTCAACTCCTTTATTAATTCCATTTTGTAACCTGATTTTTTGAGCCTGTAACCTAATTCTATATCCTCGCTGGTTCCAGGGGTCGATTTACTCAACCGGCGGCGATATCCCTCATTGAAACCTCCCATCATCAGGAATAAGTCGCGCCGGATAGCCCCGCAGGCGCCCCAGAAAGTTGACGCTTCCCTCTTTGCAGTATGATGAACGTAGTGGTGAAACAGGTTCTTGTATTGGGAGAGGAAGTTGGTCTCTAACGGTTCGTCGTCATACGCGCCGAAAATGGCCGCTAACGCCGTATCATTTTGAAATGCGGCAACGACCCGATCCATGGCATCGGGCCGAATGGTTACGTCGGCATCAACAAAAAAAAGGATGTCGCCTTTGGCATGATGGGCGCCCATATTTCGTGCACGGGCAGGCCCCTCCGGGTTAGGATTTCTTAACACCTTTGCGCCGAACTTCTCTGCGAGACGCTCGGAGCCGCCGCTGTCTCCGTCGGACACAACAATAATTTCAT
>JAOZQV010000060.1:9850-12993 GCA_029932035.1 Deltaproteobacteria bacterium
AGTGGTTACTGCGTTATGCTCAGGTCCTCCCATGACAAAACTCTAAGCGGGATACTGCTGAGGGCGGCGTCTATTGCGCAACTGTTATAGTTTATGGTGACATCTCCCGGGTTAGTATCATTAATCCAGACCTTACCGTTTACCAGAACAGCCCCTTCTATGAGTATCCCGCCTGTCCCACCATTCAAGGTCAGTTCACCCGTAACGAGAATCAGCCCATCCCAGGTGGTTCCTTCCAACGTCAGGTTTCCTTCCACCATCAGAACACCACTTCCTATTGTTGAAACGGGGACGATAAGATCACCGCTTGAAGAACAGATCTCATAATTGGTATTATAACAATCGGAGGGCGTTGAGCTTGTTTCCCATGCTTTCAAGCTGGTTATACCCTGATTGATATTGATATTGACGTCGCCTAATTGGATATCAGAGGATGACACATCGGCGTGATAATCATCACATGTGACGGCTGTATCCGGATCTACAGTCGATGGATAAATATAGACTTTGTATTTGGACACATTCTGACAGAAAGGACAATTCCCCATTGTGCATTGGTCGGTACCCCTAATTGTTATAGTATTGGAAGAATCGCAGTCGAATCCGTTCTCCGCATAGAGGGCGGCCAGGATAGGAGGACCGGGATTATGCGAAACTTCGGCCTGGATTTCGATTCCGCTGTTTTCACCAGTTCCGGTGGAGGTTATGATATCGATCGGCCGGTATTCCGTTGGGGAGGAAGAAGGGAAAGCGCTGATTGTAAGGCTCGAAAACGGGTCTTCGTACCCGTAATAATAGAAGCCCGATGGAGAGACGGTTTTATGTATAACCTCGATCTGGTAAGGAGGATCCGTTTGAAGGCTGGTTGGGGTAGCTATCCAATCGGGGTCGGGATAGCTTGAACCGGTAGCAGGGTCATATATGGCGAAAGTGTCAGTGCTGGGCAGACCCAGTCGGACTCTGGCCTCTTCAATCCCGGCGCTTCCCGCATTCAGCGCCTCCCTGCTGTCATCGAAATTTCGGGCGATCAGGAGTTCGTTGGCGGTCATCCGGTAGGCCACTGTTCCGGAAATAGCCAATATACACACAAATATGAGCGCAACCGCCAGAATCGCGCCTTGCTCGTTCTGAAAGGGCCGAAACCCCATCGCACAACGCTTTCCCATGTCGACCATGCGCTCCTTAAATGGCACTAGGATGAAGATGAACTGTCTTTATCCCACGTCTCATCATTGGCCATGTCGCCTACTGCACCTCTTTTGCCAAGATTACGCGGCTTGACGCTGTCCCGGAGACGGGAATCGGCAAACGCGTACGATGGCGACAACACGCGGGCTACAACCTCACACACCCTAACCGCTCCGGCATGGGCCAGCCGGATAAAGTCTTTGTATGTCCCACCCCCTTTTACGTCGAAACTGAGAGCCTGGGGAAACAGCGGCTCCAACTCGACAGAGACCCGCGTGACCTCTTCCCTATCGGATGAATTGAGGGGAACGCCGGTCAGTTCGTTATCGTCACTGTCAAAATACTTAAAGGAAAGGGCCTGGATACTCTCACCGATGGGCTGGGGAGTTCCGCTCCCAACCTGCCTGGTTACTTGGTTGTCGGTAGTATCCAAGGCATAAGTAATGTCTTCACTGGACCCTGTAACATCCTCATTCTCATCCAAATCCATTGTAAATCTGACGGTATTGGCATCCGCCGCTTCAATTCCGGCACCTGCTTTCCCGGTAGGATCATACCCCGCCATGAGCAGTTCCTTGGTCATGAGCTGAAGCGCCGCCCTGGCATTCTCCTGAACATCAACCACCTGTTCCTGTCTCGCATAACTCTTATTTTGCAACACGAATGTAGCGCTGATGGCTGCCAGAACAATCATGGACACCAATATGGAGACCAGGAGCTCCACTAGGGTAAAGCCTTCCTCCCCACTTCTTAGACACCTCCTACCGTATTTCATGACCATCTCCTTTCCTCATAAAAAGTTAATCTGAAAACTTGACAATAACACGGTTAGTGAAACAATGCCCTATTATTTGCCCACAATGGACGTATACTCAACTTCTTTGCTTTCTCCTTTCCAGCTCCATGTCACTGTAACGGTAAGGGTTTTCATATCGGTACCCGGCGTATCATCATCAATCGTCCATGTTCTGGTATAGGGTGTCTGGGTAGTATCAGTGCCGCCGGTGAGACTCCCGTAGGGTATGTTTTTCAGTTGCTCCAGCTTGCCCTGCGCCAGCGCCACGGCCTTAGTGTTGTCGAAAGCCTCTTTATTAAAATTGATCATCGCCCCCGTGAGGGTAGCCATGCCCAACATCGCGACAGACAAAATCATGACGGCAATCAGGAATTCCAAGAGCGTAAAACCCTTCTGATCTCTTTGTCTGTTCCGCTGAAGTTCCGGCATTCCGCTACTCCCAATCGCTGCCCGTATGCTTGTACAGCCTCACCCGTCCGGTCAGAAGGACGGTAATGCACCGCTGCCGGTCCCGTCTGGTACCATCTGCCGGCTTGAGAAAGACCGACCCGTTCTTATTCGCCAGGCCCGAACGCTTGAATGTTACTCTGGGCGGAGATCCAGAAAACGTCACCGCGCCGGTGATGGCGTCCCCTGAAGGATTATTCGCATCAATGTAACCAAACTCAATTCCGGGATAAGTCCCCGGTATATCGACCGTCCTGACGGACTCTCCGGTATCTTGAGTGCCATCATTGTCGTCATCGTCGTGTATGGTGAAACTGTTATTGCCGGTATTAAACGAAACCACATAATTGTTGCTTTCGGAGATGGCCTTCGCCCTGGCGGCCATCATCTCAGAAAAGACCTGCCTGGCTGCGCCGTTGGCCCTGTATTTGGGTGCCCAATTCATAAAGGCGGGAATGGCAATGGCCATTAAAATACCGCCGATAAAGATAACAATCATCATTTCCAGCAGAGTGAATCCATAATCGGTTTTACGGCAGCAGGACAACATTCCGGTTCCTTATCAAAATTCGGGAAAATGAGGTCGTGAGCGGTACATGCCAGCATCCAATCCCATCGGGTTCATTGATTGTCACGGTGTAATGAATGCAAACTCTGCGCCAGAATATCTTCAGGTGCCTAGTGTACTCAAAAAAGATGCCGATTTCAAGTC
>JAOZQV010000061.1:0-7167 GCA_029932035.1 Deltaproteobacteria bacterium
TTCTGGCCCACCCCGGTGCTGAGCATGGTAGAAGATGCCAGCGCGATCAAGGACGCCAAGCGTCTTGCCCTTCTTGAACCGAACGTGGACGGCAATCCTGTAATCGCAATTCAAGATGTGGAAGCCATTGAGGAATATACCGATGAAGAGATGGCGATGATGACCGAAAAAATCTTCCGCACCGACGACATGAATCATCCCGGCGTCAACGCCTTCAACACTGTCGGCAAAATCGGTATTTCAGGCCCCATCCAGGTACTAAACTATTCCTATTTTGACAAGGACTTCCCGGAGACTTTCCGCACAGCAATGCAAATTCGCGACGAAATCGGAAAACTCGGATGGCAAACCGTTGTCGCCTTCCAGACCCGTAACCCCATGCACCGTGCCCATGAGGGGCTGGTCAAAATGGCCATGGAAACCGTAAACGCTGATGGCGCAGTTATCCATATGCTGCTTGGCAAACTGAAAAAGGGCGATATCCCTGCTGACGTGCGCGACGCCGCCATTCGAAAGATGGTTGAGCTGTACTTCGAGCCAAACACATGTCTCATTACCGGGTACGGGTTTGATATGCTGTACGCCGGTCCGCGCGAGGCCGTGCTGCACGCTGTATTCCGCCAGAACATGGGCTGCACCCACCTGATCGTCGGGCGTGATCACGCCGGTGTCGGCGACTACTATGGCGGTTTCGACGCCCAGACCATCTTTGACGATGTTACCAAGGACGACCTCCTCATAGACATCTTCCGGGGAGATCATACCGCATATTCCAAGAAATTAGGCAAGGTCATCATGATGGGCAGTGTCACCGACCACACCAAAGACGACTGGGTATTCCTCTCAGGCACCAAGGTTCGCGAGATGTTAGCGGCTGGCGAAGATCTGCCGCCCGAGTTTGCACGTCCCGAAGTAGCCAAGATCCTGATGGACTATTATCAGTCCGAGAACTCAAAATAAAGACTGCTGAGAACTCCCTTCAGGGATGTTTCAGCTTACATGCATAAAAAAGCGCCCGCTCAAAAATGATCGGGCGCTTTTTTGTTGAGCCCTTAGAGAATATAAACCGGTTCCCTCAGTATAAGCTCAACACTTTCAGCCGCTACAGATGCCAGAGTGGCATGGGTCTCCCTTAGGGCCGCCACCTGCCTGAGGTGGTCTGCCGTCCTCATAATGAGGGATGCCATATCCCCCTCGTCAGCCGGCACGAAATATAGAAGCTGTTTCCATGGGATACCTTTGGCCCACATAAAAAGGGCAGCCGCAGGCCAGAACATTAAGGGAGGGCTTTGGAATCCCCGTTTGTCCTTCAGAGTCCGGATTCCTTCAATATAGCCAAGAAGTCTGTCAAACATATCCTCGATCACGGTCAGGTCTAAGGCGCCTTTCACCCTCAACTCCATTTCCTGGCCCCGGTCCCATACAAATGGCGCCAACCCACCGGCTAAGGCCTCTGATGAAATCTCTTCAAAGGCCCCTTTCCGGATGGCCTCGGCAATCAAGAGCGGCTGATCCAGCCTCAGGTTGGAGGCCCACTGACCGTCAGAGGTAAGCCGGTCGGTCTCATCTACAAAATCGGTTTCCTTCAAAAAACCCAAATGCCTCTTGAAACTGAGCCACAATCCCTCCCCCGATGCCCCTATCTGATTCTTTAAAGCACGAAATTCCCAGAGCAATTTATTGAGGCTCCCTTTCTTTGCCCTGTGGCAAATCTCTAAATGCTCACATCCCTCGCAAGGAAGCGAGGCCAGACTTTCCCGTACCCTTTTTAACTCCCCATCCCTGGAATCATCACCGGAAACTTCAACAGGGAGCACCTCTAACTCCTCCCGGGAGATAGAATCAAGAAGAGAATCCAGCCTGTCCCTGGAATACCCCTCAGGTAGGTCAATCACATTGTCGTAAACTGACATTATCTGATTCAGGTCCACCCTTCGCAACTTGAGCTGTCGTCTCCCTTTCCTATCCCCCCTCTTGATATTATGGGAAGCACAGATTAGCCTCCCCCGGTCCATATAGGCCTTAAATACCACATAGATATGCCCATTCTTGTGGAGGAAAAGCCTGCCCGGTCTTAGCTGTTCGCTCTGCGCCCTCGCTAATGAATCATAGGTGGCGAGCTTTGGGGATTTATTCAAAACTTTCTGCAATTCGGATCGCATCCGGATGTTTTCCAAGATTTCAAGGGGATTGGTATTATTGCATTTGGCCCCCGGGAGGGTCTTGCTCAATTCCGACAGGATCTGACCCCGACGTTCCCTTTTAGATGAGTCTGATTCCATTTCCTGGAATGCCGCAAAGGAGCGCGCTAAAAGCTCCTTCACTTCAGGAGGAGTATGGGAGAGAAGGAGATTCAGGGTCATAGAGAAGTTGATGTGGATCTGGCTCTGGATAGGATCTGGTGGAGAATCCTGTAATTCATATATTAGTTTAGGTTTCTGATACCGGCCCGGGATTACCACGGCAAAACCGATATTATCCTTCCCTCTACGCCCTGCCCTTCCGATCATTTGATGGAGGTCCGTTGCCGTCAGATCAGCAAATTCATGACCATTATAACGATCACTCTGGAGCAGGGCGACGGTCCTGGCAGGAAAATTGACACCGGCCGCCACCGTTGATGTGGAAAAAATCGCCTCTAACAGACCCTTATTCATGATCCGTTCTATGAGCACCTTCCAGTAAGGGAGCTGCCCGCCGTGGTGTGATCCGACCATTGATCCCATAAGGGAGACTATTTGACGATGTCCTTCGAGATGAGGATATTCATTCAAGAACGCCTTGATGATCCCTTTCAGACGTCTCTTAATATCGTCTGGTTTGTTCACTGCAGGACAGGTCAAGAGGGCCTTGTCACAGTCCGCCCTCGATTTAAGGAAAAAGATGGCGGGCAGGAGGTCTAACTCCCTCAAGCACCCCATGACTTTGCCAAAATCGATCGGCTCATGCCTCCCCCGGCCCGGTCGCCCCTCCTTTGATCCGAGAAAACTCTTTACCTTGGGGTTCAATCCCTTTCTGGTCCCTAAAGAGGCGATAAGCCCGTCAGGGAAGAGGAAAAGCGTTTCGAGAGGCACAGGGCGTTCTGCTGATCTCACCACCCTGTTTAAAGAACCACGAATCTTCTCTAACCAGGCACAGACCTCCTCCGGGTTGGATATGGTGGCAGAAAGCAGGAGGAGTCTTACCCGCGGTGGGAGATAGATCAGAACCTCCTCCCAGACAACACCCCGGTCAGGATCGCTCAGGTAGTGGGCCTCATCCAAGATCACCAGGTCCGAACTGAGACTGAGTCCCTTATGCATTGCATCGTAGAGCTGGTTTCTGAGGATCTCTGTGGTCCCTACGATGATCGGGGCGTCCGCATTTTCCTTGCGGTCGCCTGTGAGGATGCCGCAATAAGGGGATCCGAATTCATTACAGAATTGCTGGTAGATGGAATTGGAAAGGGCCTTAAGGGGCGAGGCATACCATACCCTGCGGCCTTCGGAGAGGTACGAGTTGATTGCCTGGGAGGCTATCCAGGTCTTTCCCGAACCGGTAGGAGCGCTTACAAGGACATCATAATCCTTGATCAGATCCAAGGCCTCCAATTGAAAGGGGTCAGGGGTGAAAGGATCATCTTTCGGGATTCCTATCTTCCGAAATAAAGGCTTTAGGGCAGGATCTATCTTAGGTTTCGAGTAATCGGCCCCGCCCCTGTCACGGCTTTTCTTGCCTGAACGGGGATGTTTTGGTCTGTGATAGTATTTTTTCAGTGTGAATACTCTTTAGGCTACCAATTCCGCTGATATAATATCCATGTCTTTCAGGTTGCCTCTCATGACCTCGCCCATATCGAGGGATTTTATGGTTTCAGCCATTTCATCATCTCTCTTTTCACAACCCTGGATAATCTTAATGCCGTTCACATAAACCTTCTCAACCGCCTCCCTTGCAAAAAGCCTTGCTGCGGCATTGATGAATGAAGGTGTACGGGTCTGGCCTCCTGCATAAACCGCTCCCTTATGGCAGATGGCGCTCCCTGTCTCGGTCCAGGTCATCATATCGGCTAACAGAAACATCACATGCTGAGATTTTGTCAGCTTATGTTCCCTGGCGCTCAAGATTACGTCATTCATTATGAGTATCGCCTTGGCCAAGGTGGGACCGCCGGTCTCTTCCGACAGTATGCTCAGGCGGTCAGCCATTTCCCGGTAAAAACCGCCTTTGGAGCGAACTGTTGTCCTGAGACGGAACATGGAGATGATGCTTCGTTGGATTTCGCTGGTTCCTTCGTATATGGTCAGAATTTTAACGTCCCGCTTGATCTTTTCCACCTCGTACTCCCGAATATAACCATAACCCCCAAAGGCCTGAATCCCATCGTTGGCCATGGCATCGCCCGCCTCGGTGGTGAAATACTTGGCAATGGACCCCTCCACCTGGAGATCTTCTTCATCGGTATCGAGTCGGCGGGCAACCTCCTCTATGTATGCCCGGGCCGCCTCCAATTGCACGGCATGGGGGACCAGAAGCCTGTGAGTGTACCCCTGTTTCTCAGAGAGGGTTGTGCCAAACTGTATCCTCTCTTTGGAGTACTTGACCGTCTTTTCTAAGGAGGCCATGCCGCCGCCCAGGCCGAAGGTGGCCACCATAAGCCTGGTATACCCGAATACCTGGTTGGCCTGCTTCAGGCCATGGCCCTCTACACCTCCCACAAGATTATCCACAGGCACATAAAGGTCCTCCAAGCTCAGGGGACAGGTATCAGAGGCACGGATCCCGTGTTTGTCCTCGTGTTTGCCAGGTATGAGCCCTTCGGCCCCGCCCTCTACAATAAAAAAAGAGGGGCCATCAGGGGCATCCGCAAGAATCGTATAAAGCTGCGCCACTCCTCCATTGGTAATAAACTGTTTTTGGCCATTTATCTTATAACCCTTGACCTGGCCCTCATCATCTAAGACACGCACAGCCTTAGTCTTCAGGGCCTGAACATTTGAGCCAGCCTCGGGCTCGGTGACACCGTATGCCACAATAAGGCCCTGCTCTGCGATCTTTGTGATATATTTTTCTCTTTGCTCCGGAGTTGCCCCCACCCTGATCGGATCCATGCCGAGGCATATGGCCAAAAACGAGGTGGCAATAGCCAGATCCATCTTTGCCATTCTTTCCGATATAATGGCAATCTCCGCAGTACCAGCCCCGAGCCCCCCATACTCTTCCGGGATAAAGATGAGATGAAGGGCAATGTCAGGCCCCAACATAAATTGAATCAGCTCGGTTGGGAACTCACCTGACCGATCCATATCTGACTTTGTTTCTAACGGGAGTTTCTCTCTTTCAAGTTTTTCAATGGTATCGAGGACCATGGATAAAATCTCAGGGTCCATTTTGGTCTGTTGTGTCATGTACAATCCCCCATGTTCGGATTGATGATTGATGATTTAAGAATTTCAATCCATTATCGAACTTCAAAACACGCTCGTCAAGTTCAAAAAGAAACGAGTGCCTAAAGTGAGCTAAAGTGCCTGAAGTGAGCTAAAGTTAAATCTGTCCCACAACAAGGACAACCACCTCCCTTTGGATGATAACTTAATGTTGACAAGGGGCCTTTGATCTGTAATTCTTCGAGGTAAATCCATGCCCCCTGTTAGACGGACCTGACCATGAAACTCTCCATTATCATTCCGTGCTATAATGAAAAGAGGCATCTCTCGGAATTGATTTCTCTTGTTAAGGCCTCACCTGTAAAGGATAAGGAGATTATCCTTGTGGACGATTGCTCCAATGATGGAACCACGGAACTGATCAGAACCCAACTCAAAAACGAGGTTGATAGGGTCATTTATCACCCTAAGAATATGGGAAAGGGAGCGGCAATAAGATCCGGGCTAAAATGCGTTACCGGTGATATGGTGATTATACAGGATGCCGACCTGGAATACGATCCCATGGAGTACGCAAAACTGATGGCCCCCATTATTCAGGGAAAGGCTGATGTGGTTTACGGGTCCCGTTTCATGGGGGGAGGGCCTCACAGGGTGCATCTATTCTGGCATTATGTGGGGAATAGGATGCTCACCATCTTTTCAAACATGTTTACGAATCTAAACCTTACCGATATGGAAACCTGCTACAAACTTTTCAGGACAGAAGTCATAAAAAAAATAAGGTTGAAACAGGATCGATTTGGGGTAGAGCCGGAGATCACCGCCAAGATAGCGAGAGAAAAATACCGTATTTATGAAATCGGAATCTCATATTATGGAAGGTCATATGGAGAAGGAAAGAAGATTGGATGGAAAGACGGCTTCTGGGCCATATATGTTATCATGAGGTACGGTATCTTTAGGTGAATTAAATGACAGCGCTCGCAGGACCAAAGCCTCCCTGGCTTAGGCGCAGGATCCCTTCATCCGGGCGTAATGCGACTGTGTTGGCGGCTATTAAAGAAGGTGGACTTCACACAGTGTGCGAGGAAGCCCACTGCCCCAACCAGTTAGAATGCTTCAGCCGTGGTACTGCCACTTTCCTCTTGTTAGGGCCCAGTTGTGCCAGACGCTGCACATTCTGTGCCGTGGACAAATCCCCCGTCCATCCACCGAACCCGAATGAGCCACTGCGAACGGCTCAAGCCGTTGCCCGCATGGAGTTGACCTTTTGCGTACTGACGATGGTTACGCGGGATGATCTTCGAGATGGCGGAGCCGGCCATATTGCTCGAACCATCCTAACCATAAAAAGGGCGTGTCAGAGCATAGGAGTGGAGACACTCATTTCTGACCTTAACGGTAACTGGGATGCGCTTCTGACACTCCTCGCTGCCAGACCGGATGTGCTAAACCACAACCTTGAGACTGTGCCGCGATTATACTCGCAGGTTCGGCCGCAGGCCAACTATGGACGCTCATTAGAACTTCTAACACGGGCTTCTGAATATATGCCACACATGGTTACCAAGTCAGGTCTGATGTTGGGCTTAGGGGAAACAAAGGAAGAACTTCTCAAAGCAATGGATGATCTCCGTGACGCGGGCTGCGCGCTACTCACCTTAGGCCAGTACCTGGCGCCTTCTCCGAAACACTATCCAGTCGTCCGTTATGTGCCACCCGAGGAGTTCGAGAAATACGAGGCCGAGGCCCTGGATAGAGGCTTTCTTGGCGTGGCCAGCGCCCCGCTGGTCAGGAG